>JAQTUY010000137.1 GCA_028707105.1 Candidatus Omnitrophota bacterium
ATCTCTTCTACCCTCTTAGGATCGGCAAAAAGGTTATCATCGCTAAAAAGCACAACATTCGCCTTTAAACCCTCGATCTCATTAACTACGGAATCTACGTTGCGCGCGGCATAATTTCTTTTTTGTCCGAGGGGATTTAAACTGAATGTGCAGAATTTGCAATCAAAGGGGCAGCCTCTCGCGCTTAACACTGAATCAAAAGCCATGTTCCCTACATTTATGCCGTTTACCGCGAACTTATATTCGCTGCGCCTGAGGGCCCGGTCAGGCACCGGAAGACTATCGACATCAGGAAGAGGGCGATTTTGATTGTGCAATACCCGGCCGCCTTCCCTGTAAGAAATACCCAAAATGTCTTTAAGCGCTATACCTCTTAATATTTCCCGTATTGTTTCTTCACCTTCGCCCCTGACTATGATATCTATGGTCGGGCATGTTTTAAAAAGTTCTTCTACTTTTTCCGTGGCTGTATAACCGCCCACGACCAAGGGCACGTTATCCGGCATGCGGTTAAGCAGCTGGCAGACTTCCTCAAAATGCCGGGACCAGCCCATACCGACACAAATAATATCAATTGAGCCGGAGATAAACTCCATAAGCTTATCTATATCGGCAAAATCCTTTTCATACCGCAGATCTAAAAGCGTGATCGTATCAACGAAGCCTTTGGCGCTCGTAGCCACATATTCAAGCCCCGTAGGAGGAAAGAGCATCATTGTGCTGTTGGCGCGTCGTTCGATATAGGGATCAAGAAATAAGGCGTGTTTATATTTGATTTGGACCTCCTAAATATACTTTACTGTTCATGTTCTTTAAGTCTTCCTCATACCAAACTTATACACCCTTTGCCGCGGGAATTTTTTCCCGCGGAAGCAGACTTATATTTTCGGGCCACGAAAGCAATATCCCGCGTTGTCATCCAATCGGTCTGAAAATCAGCTCCCGCGGAAAAATAAAGCGGCCGGCGTTTTTTGGACAAGCGGATCCCGTATTTCCGCGGATTATCCTGGACATCCGTGCCGAAAAAAAGAATTAACTGCTGGCCGGCGGAATTAGCAATGATCTTAATGCCCAGATCCTGCAAAAAACTCAAGGTCTTCAGGCATGACTGCCGCGTCTGTTTCGGCAGGCCATATAAAGTAAAAACCTCAGCTTCAATACCCGCGCCTTGAGTCGATCTGATAGTCTCTTCAAACTGACGCAGATCGATCCGTTTATTGATCGCCTTGTTTACCACCGGGTCAACTGACTCCAGGCCATAAGCAAGATACTTCACCCCTGCCCTGGCCATAAGATCAAGCAGGCCCGCGTCCACTAGGTCCGCGCGTGTCTCACACCAGATCTCGATCTTCCAGCGCTTGTTAATGATACCCCGCATGATCGCCCTGACCCGCTTCTTATCAAAGGTAAAAGAAGGATCAGCAAAGAAAAACCTGCGGATCCCGTTCTTAACACAGGCGTTCATATCCGCGAGCACGCGGCCAGTCGAATGCGCCCGGATAGTCCGGTTAAAAGCCCGCGGGGTATAACAAAAATTACAGTTATAAGTGCAACCGCGGGAAGTGAGCATCGCGGCCACGTTATGATCGCTCCAGCGGAATACGCCTGTCTGATAAGGAGAAGGTAATTTATCCAGGTTGCGGATAAACGGCGCAGATGCTGTTTCATAGATCTTTCCCCCTGACCGGAATACTATACCTTTTACTTTTCTGATATCTCCCTGCTTCTCCAGGCATTTAATAAGAGCAGGTATCACGACCTCCCCTTCTCCCCGGATGATCGCATCAACATCAGGCATCTGCGTTAATGCCCGGCCGGGCATAAAAGTCGCCTGAGGGCCGCCCAATACGACCAGAATATACGGATCGCACATTTTGATCAGCTTTGCCAATTTCATTGCCAGACGGATATTCACCTGATATACCGCCAAACCCACTACCGCAGGTTTATATTTAAGGATAAACCTGCTGATCGACTTATCCGTAAGAGTAGAAAGCGAGTCTATTTCGGCGATGACTGAATCTATGTTTCGCTCAGCCAGGCTTGCGGCAATATAGCCGAGCGATATAGGAAAGGTATCGCCTCCCAAAGGAGGCAAGTTAAAAAGCAGGACTTTTGTATTCATGGACCTCAGGATTAAATAGGCCGGCAAACCGGCCATTGAACTCATAGATACGCCGGTCAAATATGATGTCGCTGCCGGTCACCGGCCGCTTAAGCCTTATGCCATCCAGGCGGGTGCACCTGCTCAGCGCGACATATAACTGGCCATGAGTAAACGCGCCATGCCCCAGGTCGATTATTACCTTATCGAACGTCTGGCCCTGGCTTTTGTGGATAGTTATGGCCCAGGCCAGCTTTAGGGGATATTGCGCGAATGCCCCCACGACCTCGTCTTCTATCTTATCTTCATCCTCGTTGTAACTATACTCGATCTTTTGCCACTTAACAACAGGGACATCACATGTACGGCCGTTTATATCTACGACTATCGAATCGCTCGAGAGGGCAATGACTTTTGCCAGCGTGCCATTCACCCATTGTTTGGCCGGATCATTTCTAATCAATATTACCTGCGCGCCTTTTTTGAGTTTTAAGGATGCGTCAGTAGGATATGCCGACTCGTCGAATTTACCCGTTGCCAGGGCCTTGTAGGTAACCTCTTTGCCGGGAAGTTTTGATAAGCGGTCCTGGTTTATGGTGTTGGCCAGGCTGTTAGTCGTTGTCAGTATCACCGTCGAGTCTTTCCTGGAGACCGTTATATCTTTTTGGACATTCTTATTTAACGTATCCAGGTCCTCTTTAGTATGCTCTTTATTCCTGACCCTGTTTAAGAGCTCCATGAACGAACTATCTTTTTGCCTATATATGGTCGAGAGCTCGATGGACCTGATATTACAATCGTCAAACACTTTAGCGCTGAAAAAATAAGGACTTGGATATCGCTCTTCCAGTAGTTGTTTTGCTTCATTCTCGACTACAGGAGATAGCTGGAAAAGATCTCCAAAAAATACCATCTGGACTCCGCCAAAGGGTATCTTCATTTTACCACGGTTGAGACGAAGCGCATAGTCGACCCCATCCATAATGTCCGCTCTGACCATCGATACCTCGTCTATTATTACCATATCGAGATTATCGAACAGGCCCCTGTCTCTAAGGCGCTTTATGGCAGGCTTTTGAATGATCTTTGGGGGTAACCTGAAAAAGGAATGGATAGTCTGGCCGCCTACATTAATGGCCGCCACACCCGTCGGGGCTAACACGATCATCTTTTTACCCGTATTAGCCTTAAAATATTTTAGAAGGGTCGATTTACCGGTACCCGCCTTACCCGTTATAAAAAGGCATTCCCTGGTATACTCCATAAGATCAAATGCCGACTTGAATTCATCATTGATATCAAGGTGCCCCGGGAGATGATCGCTGATTATTGTTTGATCGTGATAGAACTTCATTACACTTCCTTCTTTTCTGTTTTATGTATTATAACACACCCTGGGCATAAAAATAGTCATGATCGCCGCGATCAATCATGACTATTTGCCTGTCTCATCAGGCAAAAAGATAGGATTATTTAGCTCTATCTTCCGCTCCTATCTTAACATCTGTTTCTCTCTTAATTTTTTCGCAATAGTAGACGTCTTCGGAAACGTGAATATTATACTTGTACCCCCGCTCATTTAACTAAAAAATAGCATCTGAAATAAATGTAGCGGTGATGTATTAAAAACAATGCCTCTCCATATCAAGATCATTCCGGGGGCGATCAAGGTCATAATCCCTAAAAAAACAGGGCTTCTTGACAATCCGCTCATTATAATCTAAAATAAACCTCATGAAAAAAATCATTTTATCTATACTCATCTGGGCAGTTGGATCCATACTTACCGTAATTCTGTACTTCGCGATGTTGTTATGCACTGTCCTTTTTTATCCGTTTGACAAGAAACGCGCCATTACACATAGGCAGTGCTTTTGGTGGTCGGACGCGGTGATCACGCTTAACCCTTACTGGAAAATAGAAGTAAACGGCCTGGATAATATCGATAAAAAACGCACCTATGTAATAATAGCCAATCACCAGAGCCTGGGAGATATCGTGCTCGCCTACCAGACAAAAATGCAATTCAAATGGGTCGCTAAAGAAAGTTTATTTAAAATACCTTTTCTGGGATGGTCAATGTCGCTGGCCAAGCACATAAAACTTCAAAGAGG
>JAQTUY010000138.1 GCA_028707105.1 Candidatus Omnitrophota bacterium
CGAAACCCTTTCCGGCGTCTCCGGCGCGCGCGGCTTCAATGGCGGCGTTCAAAGCCAGGAGATTAGTCTGATCGGCAATGGAATTTATTACCTTCACGATCTCGCTTATCTGCTGAGACCTCTCGCTTAAAACCTGCACCCTGATGGCCGATTCGGTGATCACGGTAGAAGTCTCGTTGATCTTATCCAGCATCTCCTGGGCAAACACCTTGCTTATCCGCGAAGTCTTAGAGACCTGTTCGGAAGCCCCGGCCAAGCCGATAATAGTATCGGCGACCTGTTTCATGGACTCCATCATCCTGGCCACAGCTTCAGCCACATCTTTCAGGTTATCGGCCTGTTTAGCCGTTACCCCGGAAATCTCCTCCGCGGCCCCGGAAAAACCGGAATTAGCGATAGTGATTTCCTCCAGGTAATTAGATACCTCGCTATAAGATGAAGAAAGCTTGGCAACAACGGCTTTTAATTGTTCCTTTTTTTCCTCAATAATAGTGACCAGTTTATTGAAAAGCAGGGCCGTTTCTTCAAATTCATCGCTGGTTTTAATGGTAAGGCCGCCGGGGACAGCGTTTTTTTGGCCGCTGGTAAAAACGCGGAAAGCCGCTATTATCTTGTCCAGCGGGCCGGCTACCATCTGGCGGAAAAGGATATACAGGACGGCGGATATTAAAAATATGTCCAGCAGGATGCCGATGGAATAAGAGAGGTTAAACGCCTGGGAGACAATATCCACTCCCAGGAGGATAGTTGTGACTAATAATGTTAAGATCAGGGTAAATTTTATCTGTAGGCTCATTGCGAACAATCCCGTTTACCAATATTATACTTTATTTTGTATTAGTGTCAACATATTCAATGTAAAATGTTGATTTAATGTAATACAGTGGTATAATTATAACTTGCGCCATTTAAAATATACTAACCGTTTATAATAACAGGAGGACGCTATGCCTTCGATCAAGGAAAAAAGGAAAGTAGCCCGGTTGAATATCCCGGTTGAAATAACCTATCAAACCGGGATTAAAAGCAAAGAGCAGCCGTCAAAAAACAAATCATTTACCCAGGATATAAGCCTTTGCGGAGCAAGGATACTGGTAAAAGAACCCCTGGCCCTGAAAACCCCCATCGAACTGGAGATCCACCTTTCGGAAAACGCCCCGGAGCTTTCCGTTCACGGAGAAGTAGTCTGGCAATATTACTCCAAGATAGCCGGGCAGGATTTCTACGAAACAGGGATCGAATTTACCCAGATAAATTTCCAGGACCGCGAAAAAATAAAAGAAGCGATGTTCGACGCGGTAAAAGAGATCCTCAAGAATTTAGACCGGCTCTACGTAGAGCGGAAATGAACCGGAAAAAAACACTTACAATATGTGCCTAGGCATACCGATGCAGGTCGGGAAAATTGAAGGCGAGATGGCCACTGTCCAGGCCGCGGGATTAAGGCAGCGCGCTAATATCCAGTTACTGCCGCAGATCAAGCTCGGAGACTATGTTATCGTGCATGCCGGATTCGCGATCGAGATAATTGACCCCCGGAAGGCCCTTGAAACATTGAGGATAGTGAGTGAGATACATTGATGAATTCCGCGATCAAAGGCTGATCAAAAGCTTAAGCCGCAGTATAAAACAAGTAACCCCTGAAAAACCGATAAATATAATGGAAGTGTGCGGAACGCACACGCGCAGCTTTTTCCGCTTCGGCCTGCGCGCGCTTCTGCCTTCCAATGTAAGGCTGGTATCAGGCCCGGGATGCCCGGTTTGCGTATCAGGCCAGGATTATATCGACGCCGCTATCGCATATGCCCGGATAGAAAACGTCATTATCGCCAGTTTCGGGGATATGCTAAACGTCCCCGGGACCGTTTCCACGCTTGAAAAAGAAAGAGGAGCAGGGCGCGACATAAGGATAGTCTATTCCCCGTGGGACGCCTTAAAAATAGCGCGGGCTCACCCCGGGAAAAAGATCATTTTCCTGGCTGTCGGGTTTGAAACTACCGCGCCGGCTATCGCCCTGACCATACTCAAAGCTAAAGAAAACGGAATAAAGAACCTTTTTTTCTTTTCTTCTTTAAAACTGATCATCCCGGCCATGAAAAGCCTGCTTGGCGACCGCAGGCTCAAGATCAACGGATTCCTCTGCCCCGGGCATGTTTCCGTAGTGATAGGCAGCAACGCTTACAGGCCGATAACGCAAAAGTACAAAGTCGGCTGCTGCATCGCGGGTTTTGAGCCGCTGGATATGATGGAAGGGATGTATTTCCTGATAAAACAGGCCAGGGATAAAAAGTTCTCGGTAAAAAATCAGTATTCTCGGGCGGTCAAGAATAACGGTAATCTGGAAGCGAAAAAAATAATTGCCAAGGTATTCCGGACCGCGCAAGAACGCTGGCGCGGACTCGGGGCGATACCGGCAAGCGGCCTGGAGATACGCAAAGAATTCTCGCAATTCGACGCCCGGGTAAAGCTGCCCATAAAAATAAAATGCAGCGCTAAAGATCCGAGAATAACAAAATGCAGATGCGGAGACGTCCTGAAAGGACTGATACGCCCTCCGCAATGCCCGCTATTCAATAAATCCTGCAGGCCGGATGAACCTTTCGGGCCATGCATGGTATCCAGCGAAGGAACGTGCAATGTTTATTACCAATACCATTAAGGTCAAATCCGTCAGCGTCATCGCGATATTGGCGCTTTCGGCGCTGATAGCATCAAGTGGCTGCGGCCGCAACGAAGCCTCCGGCAAGGCGCAAAAATCCGCCCGCGCGTCCCGGAAATATTACCGGGAATCCATAAAACAGTATGAAGGCCTCATCTCTAAAGGAAAAAACCTGCAGCGGCTTAATTACGAACTGGGGATGCTTTATTTTGAACATGGGGAGTATGAACGCGCCGGGCGGAATTTCAAGGACTCGGGCCTGCCGGAAGCAAAAAAATATCTGGCGATCGCTTTATACAAATCCGGCGATTTCACCGAAGCGCACAACTTATTTAAACAGATCGCGGAACCTGACGCCCAGACCCGCTTTTTTTCCGGCCTGACTGCGGAAAAACTCAACCTCTTTGACGAAGCCCTGAAGAACTACCGCGGCGTTAAAGACGAACCCTTTAAAACATCGGCGCTTGAACGCGTCCAGGCCATAACTCAAGAGAGCGGCAGGTTGACCCTGGCAGACCTGCCCGGCAACGTGCGGGATATCGTCCGGGGCGCCCCCGGCGCGGAAAATTACCCGAACGCGGGAGCCCTGATCTTATCCGTGGATGAAGCCTTCGATGTAGCTCCTGATAATACCGCGGTACAATCACTGCACTATATTATCAAGATCTTGAACGAACGCGGCAAAGAAAAGTACTCGGAAATGGCCGTTGAATACGACTCGACCGATGAAAAGGTAGAGCTTGAGTACGCGCGGACCATAAAACCTGACGGCACCGTGGTCACGGTAGGCACGCGGCACATCCGGGATGTCTCCAAATACTTGAATTTCCCCCTTTACAGCAATGCCAGGGTAATGATCATTTCGTTTCCCGAAGTGACCCAGGGAGCCGTCCTCGAATATAAGCTTAAGGTCTTTAGCAGCGAACTGATAAATAAAAACGACTTTGTCATCCCTTATACGGTGCAGGAAAATGAACCGATCATGCGCGGGCGCTTTTTGTTGACCGTGCCGGAGGCGACAGAGCCGCGGATCAACATCCTTAACCCCCAGTATAATTATTACGCAGCGGCCCTTGAGCCCATAGTCTTTAAAAAAGGACACCTGCGCCAGTATCTCTGGGAATTCAAAGACATACCCCAGATCATCCCGGAGCCCAATATGCCTCCGGCAGTCGAGGTCAGCCCGGTCTTCGTGATATCTACTTTTAAGACCTGGCAGGAGATATATGAGTGGTGGTGGAATCTGGCCAAAAATAAAATAGAAGCTGATGACGCGATTAAAGCGAAAACCGCCGAATTGACATCCGAAAAAAATTCCCTGAGAGAAAAGATCCGGGCGATATATGATTTCTGCGCCCGGGATATCCGTTATGTAGCGGTAGAATACGGGCAGGCGGGTTATGAACCGCATCAGGCCAAGGACATATTTTCCAATAAATACGGCGATTGCAAAGACCAGGCGATACTCCTGGTCACGATGTTAAAAGTCATCGGGGCTAATGCTTATCCCGTATTGATCCCCACCAGGGGAATGATAGATCTGCAGAA
>JAQTUY010000139.1 GCA_028707105.1 Candidatus Omnitrophota bacterium
ACATCAACTCGCTGTCGGTATTTACTTTTACGATATCGGCCTTAAGGGCCAGCGCCGCTTCCAGCCCGTGTATCAGCGCGGAATACTCGGCGACATTATTGGTGGCGTCGCCGATATACGAAGAGATGTTCTTGATCACCGCCCCCTTTTCGCAGATCACAACGCCTATACCGGAAGGCCCGGGATTACCGCTGGAGGCCCCGTCCACAAACATCTCCAATTCCCGCATATTTATCCTGTAATAGTTAGGGATTCTCGATATCGCTCTCGAGATATAAAATACGCTGGCACATCTCGCAGGTTATCATAGTCTCATACATCTTGATGAGATTAATGGTCTGGGCGGGCACAAACATGTTGCATCCCCCGCACATATCGTTTTTAACCGGGGCTATACCTATCCCGCCGCGGTTAAGCATGACCTTCTCGTAACGGGATAATATCTTATGGTCTATGCCGGGCTGAAGCTTATCCCTGCTTATCTGCAGCTGCGCCAGCTTTTCTTCGATCTCCTTAACGCGCGCCTGGACTTTCCCTTTTTCTCCGCCAATCTTCTTCTCTTCTTCCTGCAGGGTCTTCTTTTCCTGTTCGACCCTCGACTTTTGGGCGTCTATCTTATCCAGGATCTCAAGGATACGGTCCTCTATCCTGGAAGCGTCCGCCTTGGAACCCCCGATCTGCTGGAGCATGGCGGCGTAATCCTTATTAGTCTTTAACTGGTAGAGCTGCGACTGAAGCTTTTTAGTGGCCTCTTCCTTGGTGCCAAGCTCTATTTCCTGGTCTTTCTTGGCTTTAAGCAGGTTCTGCATCTCTTTCTCAGCGTCGGCCAGGGTTTTCTTCTTCTCTTCCAAAAAAGCCTCCAGCTTCTGTAACTCGGCGGGCTTAGATTCTTTTTCATCCCGCAGGCCATAGATCTCTTTATCTATTCCCTGCAGCTGCACCAGCTTGGTGATCTGATCTTTCAGGTTTACCGTTTGCATAAACGCCTTTTTTTAACGAAATGGGCGATAGAGGATTCGGACCTCTGACCTTCACAATGTGAATGTGACGCTCTAACCAGGCTGAGCCAATCGCCCCGAATTTTGGGCCCAGAAGGGTTCGGACCTCCGACCAAGTGATTATGAGTCACCTGCTCTACCACTGAGCTATGGGCCCCAAGTCAGAAATTTTCAGAATGAGTATTTTACCACAGAAATATACCCTAAGGCAAGGATAAATTTGAGGTTACGCGCTAAGGAAACCGGATCTTTACTGCTTAAACCGTAATGCCAGTTCGATCTTGGTTATCAGGTCTTTCTTATCTATGGGCTTAAAGACATAATTAACGACGCCTTCCCGGTAAGCCTTGTTCACATATATCTCTTTGTTGGCGGCAGAGATTATGATTATGGGTATATTTTGAGTGATCGAATCCTTGTTTAACTGCGCGACGGCTCCGATACCTCCGACAGCCGGCATCAATATATCCATAAGTATGACGTCCGGGCTGCAAGCCAGCACATCCCCTACTATATTTTTAGCGGATGACAAAGTCACGACCTCATATTCCCCGGTCTCCTCCAGGTTCAGCTTCGTTATCTTAAGGAAATCTTCTTCATCATCAACGACCAGAACTCTTGTCTTTTTCTTATCCATTACTTTTTCCCTCCTTGATCGATATTCCCAGAACAACCGTTACCTTTGTCCCTTTGCCTACGCGGCTTTCCACATCGATAAAACCCCGGTGCATATCGATGATATTATGAGCGACAGAGAGCCCCAGCCCCGCTCCCTCACCCGGAGCTTTGGTGGTAAAGAAAGGCTCGAAGATCTTACTTAGGTTCTCATCAGGTATACCCGCGCCGGTATCTTCAACTTCCACGAACAAAGCCCGCTCTTCAGGGCCGAATACGCTGTTACCCACCCGCATAACTCCGCCGGCGGCTTCGCCGGGCTTACCCAGGTATGAGCGGATGGATAATCTGCCTCCGGTCGGCATAGACTGGATGCCGTTTAAAAACACGTTCATAAATACCTGCTCGACCCTTCTCCTGTCTACGCGCGCGGCGGGCAGGCCGCTTTTTAAGTCTTTTACGACAGTTATCTTATTAGAGACAAGCGGATATTTAAGCAGGACTAAAGCATCCTCTAAAATGGCGTTCAGGCTCTCCGCGTTCAGATCCAGCTTTCCGGTCCTGGAGAAATCAAGAAGCGCGCGGATAATATTATCAGCCTTCTCGATATTATTTTTTATCATCAGGATGATATCGGCCATGTCTTTATGCCCGGCGCTCACCTTATCCTCAAGGAAGTTCACCCCCTGCAAAATGATACCCAGGGGATTCTTGACTTCATGCGCCACTCCACCCGCTAATCTGCCGATCGCGTCCAGCTTATCCACCTGGGCAAACTGTTCCTGGCTGTCTTTAAGTTCGGTATACGCCTTGATCAACGCGGCTTCCGATTTTTTACTTTCACTGATATCCGTTCCTGTGCCTACCAAATAAGGGACATTATCTATCGCAACGCGCCTGCCCGCGAGATAAAACGGTATGCTCTTTTTATTTTTGGTTAAGAGATAACCCTCCATGTGGGCTTCCCCTTTAGTAAAAGCCTCCTCTATCTTATCCTTTAATTCGATCTTTTCTTCATCAAAAAGCACGTCAAAATTCGTAAGCTCCTTGATCTCTTCATGCGAATACCCTGAAATTTCCTCTACTTTTTTGTTCCAGAGCAAAAGCTTTCCATCCGTGTCAAAAACAAAGAAGATCCCGGGCATGCTGTTCATGACAATATCGGAGAATTCCTTGGCCTTTATTAATTCTTCCTGCATCTTTTTGCGTTCGGTAATATTCCTGGAGACCATAACTATCTTATCTCCCACAAGGTCGGCTGTGCTCTCCAGGTATACCCAGCTGCCGTCTTTTGTCCTGACCCTGTAGTCAAAAGTTTCATGCCAGGGCTTAGAGCTAAAGCCCATAAGCTTCCGTGCTTTTTCGGCAAGGTAAGCGTTCAGCATTGAAGCAAGCTTCATCCTGTCCTCGGGATGGACATAATCCAATCCCGCCTTGCCGATAAGCTCTTCTATCTTATATCCCATAGCCTTTTCGTGCGACGGGCTAAGATAAAGATACTTCGGGATCATCTCAAAAGTGGTAACGGCGATCAGGTCGCTGGTGTTTTCCGTTATCATCCTGTTCCTGTCTTCGCTCTCCCTTAAAGCTTTTCCCATCTCCTTCTCTTCCGTAACATCACGGATATTCATCACAAAACCGGCGACGATAGGATTACTCAAAAGATTAGTGCCGGTACCCTCAAAAAAACGCATCGACCCGTTTTTATGCCGCATCCGAAAAGAATTAAGTATCCGGATCCTGTCTATCTGCGTGGACTTGCGGAAATCATTAATTGCCCTGGGAATATCATCCCGGAATATAAAACGGAAGCCGCTTCTACCGATCATCTCCGCGGGGCTATAGCCAAGATACCGCTCAATAACTTTATTGGCGTATTTGATCATTCCTTTGGCGTCCACGATCACTATCATGTCGGAAGCGTTATCGGTGACTAAGCGGAAATACTCTTCACCGTATTTTCTGGCTTCATCCGGAGGAACCTTCGGCGGATCCGAAGGCGCAACGACTGAACGCCTCTTAAAAAACTGCAATATGCGCATGAACAAATTCCCCGCCTAGGTATTATTTTTGATACATTCGATCAATTTATCCAGTTTTATCGGCTTAGCTAAAACGATGTGCTCGCTGGCGACCCCCTTGCACCGGGCTACCTCCTCCTGGCTCATGATAGCGGTCAGGAAGACGACCGGGATGCCGCGCAGGTCATCTTCATCCTGAAGCTGGTTGAACACGGACATGCCATCCAGGTCGGGCATTACAATATCCAGGAATATGAGGTCGGGTTTGAAATATTTAGCCGTTTCAATGGCGTAACCCGGGACAGATTCCACCCGCACATCGTATTCGCCGCCCTTTTCAAGGTTCAGCTTGACCATCTGGCCGAAATCCTTCTCATCATCGACAATAAGTATTTTTTTCTTATCCATGATCCCTCCGCTCTTATATCTTAAATTTTAAGGTCACAGCAGCGCCTCCGCCTCCAACTTTATTCCCGATATCGATCGTGCCTTTATGCATATCGACTATATTCTTCACCACCGATA
>JAQTUY010000140.1 GCA_028707105.1 Candidatus Omnitrophota bacterium
ACGGATTTTGACCTCAAACAGCACTCGCAGCACAGCGGCAAGGAACTGATGTTTTTCGACGATGCCGCCAAAGAGAAGTTTTATCCGTTCATTATCGAACCGTCAGGCGGGGTGGACAGGGCAGTCCTGGCATTCTTATGCGATGCTTACCGTGAGGAAAAGGTCAAGGAAGAGACCAGGGTGGTTTTAGGCTTGCACAAGGAATTGGCTCCTGTCAAGGCGGCAGTGCTGCCGCTTTTAAGGAACAGGCCGGAGATCGTGGAGATGGCTCACCGGATCTGCGATGGTTTGAAAAAGCAATGGGTGAGCGTCTATGATGATACGGCGGCGATCGGAAAATTATACCGGCGCCAGGATGAGGTAGGGACTTTATATTGCGTCACGGTGGACGTGCAGTCCCTGGAGGATAAGCAGGTCACGGTGCGCAACAGGGACACGATGCTGCAGGACAGGGTTAGTGCGGATAAGTTAAAAGAATATTTTACAGAGAAGCTGGGTAGTTAACGCAAGCAAGGAGGGTTTTAAAAGCAATGGCAACAAAAAAATACGTTTATTTCTTCGGTGGCGGAAAAGCTGACGGCAATGAAAGCATGAAAAATCTATTGGGCGGCAAGGGCGCGAATCTGGCGGAAATGGCCGGTAATAAAGACCTGCGCCTGCCTGTTCCTCCGGGATTTAGCATTACCACCGAGGTTTGTACTTATTATTATCAGAATAAAAAGAAATATCCGGGCGGCTTGAAAGAGGATGTCCTGAAAGCGCTCAAGAGGGTTGAAGCCTTGATGGGCAGGAAGTTTGGAGATCCCGCGAATCCTCTGCTGGTATCCGTGCGTTCCGGCGCCAGGAAATCCATGCCCGGGATGATGGAAACCGTCCTTAACGTAGGGCTTACCGAAAAGACTATCCCCGGCTTGATCAAACAGAGCGGCGGGAATACCCGTTTTGTTTATGATGCCTATCGCCGCCTGATCATGATGTATTCGGACGTGGTCATGGAAAAGGCCGCGGGCATCGAGCCTAAGGACGAAGAAGGTATCCGCAAGCAGCTGGAAAGGATAATGAGCCAGGTAAAGAAGGAAAAGGGATATAAGAGCGATACCGACTTGAGCGCGGATGACTTAAAAGACCTTTGCGGTAAATTCAAGGCTAAGATCAAAGAGGTATTAGGCAAAGAATTTCCTGATGAGCCCCAGGCCCAATTGTGGGGAGGCATAGGCGCGGTGTTTTCTTCCTGGAACGGAAAGCGCGCCATAAGCTACCGCCGTATAGAAGGTATCCCTGATGAATGGGGAACGGCAGTCAACGTGCAGACCATGGTATTCGGCAATATGGGCAATGATTCCGCCACCGGCGTCGCCTTTACCCGTAATCCCGGCAACGGAGAGGGCCAGTTCTACGGCGAATATCTGATCAATGCCCAGGGCGAGGATGTTGTCGCGGGTATCCGTACTCCCGCTCCGATAAACGAATATTCCACATCAGAACATAATAAAGAATTGGTGACTCTTGAGAAGACGATGCCCGGGATATATAAAGAGCTTTATGATATCCAGGCCCGCCTGGAAAAGCATTACCGCGATATGCAGGACATTGAGTTTACCATTGAGAAGGGCAGGTTATTCATGCTCCAGTGCCGTATCGGCAAACGCAACGGCCCTGCCGCGGTACGCATGGCTATGGATATGCTCAAAGAAAAGAAGATCACTAAAGAAGAAGCAGTGATGCGCGTTACTCCCTCCCAGCTCGATGAGCTGTTGCATCCCATAATCGACCCTAAAGCTGAGATGGCCCAGAGGCCTTTAGCCAAGGGTTTGCCCGCAGGCCCGGGCGGCGCGGCCGGACAGATAGTTTTTTCGGCAAACGAGGCGGTCGAATGGAATAAGCAGGGTAAGAAAGTCATCCTGGTCCGTGAAGAGACCAATCCTGAAGACGTGGAAGGTATGCGTGCGGCGCAGGCTATTCTTACCGCCCGCGGCGGAATGACCTCTCACGCGGCGCTGGTTGCCCGCGGATGGGGCAAATGCTGCATAGTCGGCTGCGGCGGCATACACGTCGATTACAATAAAAAAGAGTTGATCACCGACAGCAAGACCCTTCATGAAGGGGATTGGATAACCCTGAATGGTACCAAGGGAAATGTTTATGACGGGAAGCTTCCGATGATGGACGCTACCGAAAAGAACACGGAGCTGATGGGATTTTTGAAGCTCTGCGATTCCATCAAGAGGCTGGGTATCCGTACTAATGCCGAATCTCCGGAAGACGCGGCAAAAGCCCGCCAGTTTGGGGCGCAAGGTATCGGTTTATTCCGTACCGAGCATATGTTTTACGGCAAAGGTTCTGAAGAGCCGCTTTTCTGCCTGCGCAAGATGATCGTTTCTAAAACAGTTGAAGAAAGGCGCAAGGCCCTGGATGAGTTATTTCCTTACGTAAAGAAAGATATCAAAGGGACGCTGGCTGCGATGGACGGTTATCCGGTGGTCATCCGTTTGCTGGATCCGCCTTTACATGAATTCGTCCCGCGCGACCAGGCCAAGCTTGAGCAGATCGCCAAGGACCTGAATATTACCCTGGAAGAGCTTTCCAAGCGCGCTGAAGGTTTGCACGAGTCTAATCCTATGATGGGGCACCGCGGCGTGCGTTTGGGAGTCACTTATCCTGAGGTGAGCGAAATGCAGGTGCGCGCGGTATTCGAAAGCGCGGCAGAGCTGATCAAAGAAGGCAAGAAGCCGTATCCTGAAGTAATGATCCCCGTAGTCTGCGATGTTAAAGAGCTTGATGACCAGCTCGCCATTTTCAAGAGGGTCTATGAAGAGGTACTGGCAAAATCTTCTTTAAAGAAGATCAAGCATATGTTCGGCACGATGATCGAAATACCCCGCGCCGCGCTGGTCGCCGGAAAGCTGGCGCAGGTTGCCCAGTTCTTCTCTTACGGGACCAATGACCTGACCCAGATGGGTTTTGGTTTCTCGCGCGATGATATCGGCGGTTTTGTGCCGGAGTATATTAAGAAAGGCATCTTACCGGAAGACCCCTTCCAGAGTATCGATCAGGAGGGGATAGGCGAGCTTATCAAGATCGGTATCGAGCGGGGCCGCAAGACCCGCAAAGACCTGGAAGTCGGCATTTGCGGAGAGCATGGCGGGGAGCCGCGTTCAGTGGAGTTCTGCCATAACGTCGGTATGAATTATGTAAGTTGTTCGCCTTTCAGGGTCCCGATAGCCAGGCTTGCGGCGGCCCAGGCAGTTATTAAAGGCAAAAAAACAAAGAAATAGCTATTACGCAAACCAAGTGAGGTGATATGGAGTCCTTGAGGGCATACCTGAAAGAAGTAAGGACTGTTCCGCTGCTTACTCAAAAAGAAGAAGTCGAATTGAGCAAGCTGGTGCGCAAGAACGATAAGAAGGCGCGGCACCGCATGATCCAGTCTAATCTGCGCCTGGTGATCAATATCGCCAAGAGATATTCTCATTTTGGGATGCCTCTTATGGACTTGATCGAAGAAGGCAATATGGGCCTGATGAAGGCGGTGGAGAAATTCGACCACCGTAAAGGTTATCGTTTCTCGACTTACGCCGCTTGGTGGATAAGGCAGAGTATTACCCGGGCGATCGCCGAGCAGGTGAGGCTGGTGCGCCTGCCAATCTATGTCAATGAGATGATGACTAAATGGAAGAAGACCAGCGAGCGTCTGACCCAGAAGCTCAACCGCACCCCGACAGATGAAGAGATCGGCAAGCGGATGCGTATTAACAGGCTGAAGGTCAGCCAGATCAATTCCTGGCTTGCTACTAAGACCTCATCCCTGGAGGCGCCTGTGGGCGATGACGAAGAGACGCAGGTCCTTGAGTTGGTGGAAGACAAGGAAGCGGTCAAACCTGACAGCGACATTGAAAGGTTTATGGATAAGGAAAGGATAGAGAACCTGCTCGGGATGATGTCGGATAAGGAAAGGAACGTCCTGGATATGCGCTTTGGGCTGGCCAGTGGAAAACCCAAGACCCTGGCGGAGATCTCACAGCAAATGAAGGTCTCCCGCGAAAGGGTGCGCCAGATAGAGGAAGCGGCTCTGAAAAAATTAAGGCAGGTCGTAACCGACCAGGATAAGGAGAAAATGGAATGAGCCCTAAGAAGGAATT
>JAQTUY010000020.1 GCA_028707105.1 Candidatus Omnitrophota bacterium
TCCTTCAAGGTCGTGAATAACAATAGGCAGCGTCATAAGGCTGATATTCCCTAAATGCAGGTAGGAATGGATAAAGCCGGTATCGTGAAGATGTCTCATCGCCCAGCCGTATTTTTCTAAGAATACCCGGCTATTACGCTCTGCTCCCGTGCGCTGGTTCCTGCCCATTTCAAACCCTAATACTACAAATCCCAGCCGTTCCCCGTTGAATTGAACGCCCGTAAATTCCCCCCAGCCGATAGGGGCCTTGACTGTCAATTTCCTTGCCAGCGGATCACTGCCGTAAGCGTCGCAGGTCTGCAGGAATTCATTTAAAGCGCTTTCCAGGAACATTGTGCCTTCTGCCGAAGGGTTAACCTTGACCATACCGATCTTATCATCGCCGGGACTATAAGCCATTGTCCTGCGCATCTCACGGGAAAATTCATTGAGCGCGCAGCGCTGATCAAAAACTATACCTTTTATCTGCAGGTGGGTAATACGCTGCCTTCTGGCATCCCTGAAAGGATCCTGCACGAACATCTGTCCTGAGCGGTTATATTTATGGGCGGGTTGGTTACTGCCCAGGATCCTTTTTAGTTCCTCCAGATCCCGGCTGGAAACCGAATTCGCCAGATCCTTATTGATATAAAGAGTAAAAGCCCTTTCAGTTCCCTGCGTCTCCTGTTTTTTGCACAATCTATAAGCTTCCTTGAGTGGGACCTCTTCCTGATCCCGTATCGCGTTACGTTCTTTAGCGTCTGAAGGGGCAACCCGTTTTTTGCCCTCGCCCCAGATACAAGAAGCGTAGAACTGCCAGACATAGGCAAAAAGCATCAATAAAACATAAAGCCCCATACCGCCGGCGCTCCGGGCAAGTAATATTACCCCGGCTATGACCGGGACTAATAAAAGCAGGATCATGGGAAGGATCATAACCAGGACGTGCCCGCTGCGGTCATTTAAAACTCCGGGCCTGCGCTCTTTCTTCTGGAGATCATCCTTACCGGCAGCGCGCAGGGCTTCTTTTAGCTGCAGCTGGATATCATTCTTGCGCGAACCCATAGCAGGGAAAGAATCTATCTGATAAAAGTTATCCCCGATCTTCCTGGACTTGATTATCTTTGCCATATCCAGGTTTAAATCTAATATTTTAAGATATTTTTCTATTTCCGGGGTGACTTTATGCGAGGCGCGGGAATGATGAAGCAATTCCAGGTTATTTTTCAAATACGATCCGGCCATCCTGATAAACATCCGGTATTGCTCGCCGCTCATCTTATTTTCCAGAAAACACTCCAAGCCTCTTATCGCGTTATCAATGACCCGGACCGCAGAGCGATTATGCCCGCGGCAAAGGCATTCCTTGATCACGGGTTTTACAAAAAGGCCGCGGATGGCCTGCCTCCTGGTGTGCTCTGAGTTACGGGTTACGTTTAAAAAGCTCTGCACGGCCGACGGGCCGGCGCGCATAATAATACTGCTGCCGTATTCTTCGCACTTCATCGGCGTGAGCATCCAGGCAACAGCCTGTAATTTTCGCGTGCTGCTTTCCTGAAGCATAAATTCCCGGATCTGGCTGAGCTGGCAGGGCGTAAGGCGGGAATCAGCCCCTACCTTGTCCTGCCCGATAGAGAAATTCCCGAATACTTTATAATCCCAAAGCAGGTCTTTGGCCGGGGAATCCGCCGTGATATGCTCATACCTGGATAATTCCCGTAAAAACTCCGGGGCGTTCTTGATCCCGGCGATCTGGTTGAGCCAGTATATTACCTCCGCGTCGTCATCTATGGCGATCGTGGATTCCAGGGTAAAGCCGGAGCGGTTAAAAGAACAGAGGGACGCGTCAAGGTCCGAATAGATCCCGCCCACCAGCAAATAAGCGCGGGAGGGAGAGATCCGCACGCCGGTGTCGCGAAATACCTTGGCAACCAGTGTCGAGGTGCAAGAAACACGGCTAAGATGATGGTCGATCGTACTGGCAATGTGCAGCTGTTCCAGCTCTTCGCTTTCCGGCTTGAAATGGTCAAACAAACTCATGCTCAGCCGGTTGCGCACAAACTCGGAGGCGCCAGCGATGCCCTGAATAAGCGCCTTGATAGCTGAATCTTCGGAATATATGATCAGGTCCTTCTCCTCGATCCCGCAGTTCTTAAAAAGATACCTGGCGCCGGGGCACAACCCGTCCTTGATAAAAGGAAAGACCTCGATATTCTTGCCCGCGCTTATCTTCTGATCGTGTTCCGCTTTCAGGATTTGGGGAATGGATCCATCCAGATCAGGGTCTTTATGGCCGAAGTAATCGTTTATTTTGTAGTTGCCTTTCCCCAAAAAAACCCCTTCGTGACATGAAAGGACATTACGCTTGCGTTCGCGCAGGAATTTCTTCAAGGAGCGCGCGTCTTTGACTAAATAAGCGTATTTGCCGCTGAAGATACAGTTACGCGCTATAAAAATAACGCTAGCGCATACCAGGCCTGTTATCAACAAAGCCAATAGAACAGGCTGTATCTGCTCAGCCGGATACATAAAGACCGCCGGCGCAACGGCGCTTAACCCGGCAACAGGAGCCGCCCCCTCTTGCCCGCCGGAAGTTTTTTTGATCCTGGATTTAGTTAAAAGCAGCCTTAAAAGATAGCTCTTAGACCGGGAGAAGTCATGCACCGTGCAATCAGCTCCCGCGTTGATCAATACTTCTTTTTCGCGCTCGTCATTGATCTTGCCTATGGCAATGGCGCCGGCCTGTTTTGCCGCCTCGATATCGTGGCGGCCGTCCCCGATCACCACGACTTGATCGCCGTTTAAGGCGCCCTTTATCCTCCTGATGGCCTCCGGCTTGTTAAAATTCACGAACGCGCCGTCGCCGAAGATACCGTCAAAGTAGCCGGTAAGGCCCGTAGCCTCGACTTCCGCCCTCAGCTGTTCATGCTCGGTGCCGCTGACCACGAATAACCTGATACCTTTATTACGTAAGGCTATGATCAGGTCTTTTGCTCCGGGCAATAAAGGAGGCTGCTCTTTCCAATGTTGGGCATCGATATATTTTCTCACCGCGCAAAGAAAGATGCGGCGGTGTTCTTCTATTGTCCGGTTATCTTTAATACCCCTGGATGCGGCCTGCTCCTGTATCCATTCCAGGTGCCTGGTAAAAGGCGCGCCGGCGGCATTGCGCAAATATTCCCTGACATATCCGGCCTGCTTTTCATCGGGTGTTGCGCCCGGGTATATCGACGATATTGCCAGATGATACATAAGCTCAAACCAGGGAACCCCGTTGAACAACGTATCATCCCAGTCAAAAATAACTACCCGCGCATCCCTGGGCCGGTTGCCGGTTGAACATTCAAATTGAATGTAAGGTTTTAAGGCAAAACCCTCGTTCTCTTTCAGGTCAAGGCTGGTTATTAAACTGATCAACTTTCCTGTGGATACCCCTCTTACACTATTGGAAGATAATAACGATAAGGCCTTAAGCAGCGCCAGGCGGGGCCGGGCTTTGATCACAACGTTGAGCCCGCAAACCGGGGATTCTTCAGCCAGGCAAGACAGCTTTTCCATTGCCGCATCCTTGATCTGCCTGGCCCTTTCCCTGGAAAAATTTAACATCCTCCCGATCTCGCTTAAGGTCTTGCCTTCTAGGTAATGAAGAAGAACAACCTCCCTTTCCTGCTGCGGTATCTGATCCAAAAGCCCGTCCAGAAAAGAGCTCTGGAACATCTTTTCGATCTCCACCTGGCGGCTGTCATCCTTTAATAGGTCTTTCCTGGTGATCTGCCCCGGTTCGTTTTCACTACCATGGACTGCTTCGTCGATCGAAAAAGTAACCGGCCTCTTGCCCAGGATCTTTTTAACCTCATCCGCCTCCATCCCCATAAACCCGGCTATTTCCTCGATCAACGGTTCCTCGCCGAACTTATCTTCATACCTGTGGATAAATTTACGTATTTTTCTCTCTAGGTTATTAAAGTATTCCGGGCTCTTAACAGTAGCAGAACGGTTCAGGGCCCTTAGGATCGCCTGTTTTATCCACCATACGGCATAGGTTGAGAACCTTATTCCCCTGCGGGGGTCGAATTTATTTATTGCGGTGAGCATGCCGATAGAGCCTTCCTGGAATAGATCATCAACGTCCATTCCCGGGCTTGCCAGGTACGCGTAGCGCTTCAGGACATCCCAGACCAGACCGGAGTTAGACTTTACGAAGATCTCATGGCTTGCTTTATGCAGCGCAGAAAGTTCGTTGCAGACAAGGATACGCGCCAGCAAATTATTTACCTGATACGGAGGGGCTTTTGCTTGCAGATAAGGCATCCAGTTATCCGCGAATATCCTCTCCGCGAAGCTGAGTCCTGCCAGGTCTTTTAACTGGCAGATCATCCTCTCATAGTCATCATTATTCAGGCAATCTGCCAGCTGGCTGATATTCATCCAGCCTCCCTGCACTTTTTGTTTTCCGGCCCAGATATTATTCAGGGCATCGTAGGTCAGGGAACCGCTCAGGGCCTCTTTGAGGTATTGCGCGCTTAAAGACAGGCTTATCCTGGATAATGAAAGCGGCACAAAAATATTATTGAATAAGAAATGTTCTATTCTGGCGGGCTTACGCGCGAAGAGCCCTCCGCCGTCTACCAAAACCATCTCTCCCGATTCAACGATCCCGAGATTGCGGCTAAACCAGAAAGCGTCCATAAGAGAATGGTATAACCCGGCTGCCCAGACCCGGCGCTCGGCGGTAATGCATTGCCTTAAGACCTCCCGGGCCTGTTGCGGCTTTCCTTCTTTTAAATACCTCCGGATGAGTTGTTCGGCAATAGCTGCTTTCTCCTGGACGATGGCCCGTTTCAAGAAAACTTCTTTCCCGTTTAAATTTAATTTCAGGTCCCTTATTTCAAAATAATCGGCTATAGAGCATCCCAATTTTTGTTTGATCACAGGAGCGTAATCAGGGATAGTGAAGGTCTTATTATAACTGTTCGCGGCTATAACAGCCAGATCGCGCAGGCCTTCCCTGGGCACCTTTACCACACAATCAAGCTCGCTGGTGGAATATACCCGCCAGCACCATCCCTTGGCAAGTTGCGTCAATCTTACTTTAGCCAGCCAGATCTTTACGATATCCTCCCGGGAATACTCTCTTGCAAGAGGAGTATAGCCGGCCGGGATACTCTCTTCTTTTAATCTTGCTTCGGCTAACTTAGCATCCTCTCTGGTATTGATATTTAATACCCCTATGGGATCCGAGGTTTTTACGATGCGCAGCCTGCCAATGCGCCATAAAACCCGGGCTAAATAATTGAATATTTTGTTTATCGCGCCGTCCAAATCCTCCCTGTTCCGTACTCTTTCGGTCTGATAAAGGAATTTGATCAACGGCTCGACAACCAGAAAAAGGATCTGCATCGCCTTGTAGATCTTCCAGTTTACAGCTACGATCCCCGTCTCTACCTCTCTTATGGAAGAAGGCTGCCGGTTAGCCCAAGTCTGGCTGATGAACCCGGACAGCTGGTTATTCTCATCCCTGATAATGCGCACCTTGCCTTCGGGATCATCTTTTTCAGTAGTAAGAATAGTGCACCAGGCAGTTTTTCCGCCGACGGGGTTGTGCGTTTTCTGCAGCTCTCTTATTATGTTATCGCTGACAATCACAATGTCGGCCGGGGCAAGTATGATATTCCCGCGAAAGCCGCTTAAAAGATGCCGTCCTGCCATGAACCTTTCCACGGGTCCGGAAAAACGGCCGTTAAAATAATTACTGCCCATTACCCACTTTACGTCCCCGGGCAGGAAGGCTTTTATTGCCGGAGCGCCGAAGTCCAGGATCACTATAGAAGGAATATTGATCTTTCTTGCAACATCGATGAGATATCTGATCAGCGGTTTGCCGTTGACCGGATGTACGGGCTTGGGGAAATTAACCGTGGAATCAAAACGCACACCTTTGCCCCCGGCAGCTATAATAACCATCCAGGAATTCTTCTTTTCTTTCTTATACGCAGCTGCCTGGTTAATACTGCGGACATATGTAAGCGTTAATAAAATAAGCAGGGCCGCGCATAAAATTACTCCGGAGTAATCAAACATGGCTGCCAAAGGCAGGAAGGCAAAGCTGTTCAAGGTTGTTCCAAATGAAGGACCCTTCTTATTCTCAGGCAGTATGTCCAGCTCGCAGGGGCAGGCCGGAGAGCCAAAATCGCGCATCAAAACATAGATCTCGCCAATCGAGATCTTGTCGGCTTTATAATATTCAATGCAGGGAGGATGAAATTCTTTTGCGCGAAGTAAATCCCTGAACAAATGTAAATTTATCGTCCCGTCTTCTTTTTTCCAGGGCAGGAAAGAAAGCTTCCCGCGGCTGATCGTATTCCAATATCCCTTCCAATACTCTCCGTCAAACTCCGGATTGCCGAATAATCTTTCCTTCTGTTCTTCCTTCTTACCATAGGTAGGGATGATTATTTTTGCCGCCCACAAGAGGAGCGGGTAGAGTTGTTTGCGCGTGCTTCTCCTTGTTAAAACTTCCCTTGTTTCCTCCTCTTTGCCCACCATCGCGGCAGCCCTAAGGATCTCCTCACGTATCTTTTTAGGCGAGAGAGGATATTTCGCGTTTACATAACGCCTCCTGTCCTTCTCGGAAAATTCGTCCGTCCGGTAATATATCTGTCCCGCCCCGGATAAAAACAGGCCGTGGATCCTCGCCCATTCTTTGATCTTTATCCCGAAAAGCAGGCTTTCATCCGGACTGCCCAGATCCGGATAACCGGCTAAAAGCCCCAGCATTTCCAGCCATTCCCTCTGCGGGGATATTCCGTTATTCTGGGATACGATCAGTTCTTCTTTGAATATGCTATAAATTCCCGGGGATGCGATATAAGCATCGATGATCCGATGCACAAAATCATCGGCCTTGGTTTCGTAGTAATCTTCGGGGTAATAATAGTGCAGGATCTCTTCGGCAATGGTAAGTTCCGCTATCAACGGCGGAGCGCGGCTATGGATGATATGATGCAGCATGATCAGGTTAATGGAAGCGCATCCCAGCCTTTCCAAACGGGAAGTTAACTCCACTGATAAACAGGGGTTTTCATTAATGCGCAAATACAGGTCATTCAGGCGCGGGTCGGAATTTTTCAGGAAACTTATGATCTTTAAGGCGCCGCCTAAACGTTCTTTTAAAGGCGAAGGCAAGTCCTTTCCCTGACAGGACAAATTACCGTTATCGATTTTTAAGCTTACCCCGTAAGAAGCATCTTCCCTGGCGTTTTCTAATTCCTGCGCGAATTTCTGGACCATAAACCGCGAGGTATGCAGGCTGGCCGGTTGACGCACGCCCTTTAATATGACCATCCCTAAAGGAGGCAAAGTAAGGCTTACGGAGAAGAGGCGGTTGTGCATCGGCTGCATCGCGGCATATACTTTTCCGCCATTACCTACGTTACTGCCGCCGTAACAGGAGGCATCGCTATTAAAAATCTCCTGCCACTCACCCAGCCAGGACACGCCTATGCGGTAGCCTTTGTGAAGGACCGGTTTAAAATTAAAGACTACCAGCACAGACTCATCCGGGTTCTCCCCTCTGCGCACATAACTTATAACACTTTTCTCCCAGTCGTTAAAATCTACTTTTTCAAACCCATTATCCGAAAAATCCCTCTGGTATAAAGCCGGCTCAGAGCGGTATATGCGGTTTAGGTCCCTGACCATATCCTGGATGCCCTTATGTTGAGGAAAATTTAACAGCGACCAATCTACGCTGGTATCATGGTTCCATTCTTTATACTCCGCGATCTCCCCGCCCATAAAAAGATGTTTTTTACCCGATTCGGTAAACATAAGCCCTAAAAGCAGGCGTAAATTGGCGAATTTCTGCCAGCGGTCTCCGGGCATCTTCTCCAGCAGCGAGCATTTACCGTGAACGGCTTCGTCATGAGACAGAGGAAGGACAAAATTCTCGTAGAAGAAAAACCCCGGATATTTATACAACTCTCCATGGTGGAACTGCCTGAATAGAGTATCCTTCTTCATATAATCAAGCGTGTGCCTCATCCATCCAATAGACTGTTTCATGGAAAAACCCAACCCGCCCTCGGACACAGGACGCGTAACGCCGTAGTAATGCGAAGAATCCTCAGCAATGGTCAAAGCGCCGAAATACTTGCACCGGATAGCTTCGTTCAATTCTTTGATAAAACTGATACCTTCAAGGTTAAGACTATCTCCCCGGCAATTAGGGATCCACTTTCCTTCTTCACGGTCGTAATTTAAATAAAGCATGCAAGCCACAGCGTCAAGGCGTAATCCGTCAACGTGGTATTTCTCCAACCAATAAAAGGCATTGCTGATCAAGAAGCTCTTTACTTCGTGGCGCCCGAAATTGAATACGCGCGTGCCCCACTTTTCATGTTTTCCCTGGAAAGGATGTAAATGCGAATACAGCTCCGTGCCGTCAAATTCGGCTAATCCGCTGCCATGTTCGGCAAAATGCGCGTATACCACATCCAGGATAACACCTATATTTTTCTGATGAAGATAATCGACCAGATACATAAAATCCTGGGGCGACCCATAACGGGAAGTGGGCGCGAAATAATTATTCACCTGGTATCCCCAGGAAGGGTAATAATAATGTTCGTTGACCGGCATCAATTCCACGTGGGTAAACCCCATATCCAGAACATATTCGGCAAGCATAGGCGCCACTTCCCGGTAATTCATCCAGCGCCACCGGCCATTTTCATAGATCTTGCGCCAGGAACCCAGGTGGACCTCATAGACGGAAATAGGCTGATCCAACGCCTGTTTCTTTTGACGAACGTCCATCCAGCTGTCATCATGCCAATTATAAGAAAGATCCCAGACAATAGAGGCATTGCGGTCCAGCTCTCCATCTTCCGGGTATTGGCTGGCAAAAGCATACGGGTCGACTTTAACGCGCGCGTTTCCATCGTTACCCACCACATAATATTTATAAAAATCTGATTTTTTGGCCTCAGGTATAAAACATCGCCATACGCCTCTGGATTCAACGTTATGCATAACGTTGCGCTTATGATCCCAATTATTGAAATCGCCGATCACAGAAATACTTTTAGCGTTAGGCGCCCAGACCGAGAAATGCACCCCGGCAGTCACGCCGTCAATAAATACCGGATGAGCCCCTAATTTTCCGTATACTTCGCAATGCTTTCCCTCCGCAGTGAACAGATGGGAATCGAATTCCGTAAATTTTAACCTTTCTAATTCTTCGCGGAGTTTGTCTTCGAAAACCGCCGGGGTTTTAAGCGGAACACCGCAGGCTTCTTTTACCACCACAATGATCTCTTCTTTAGAAGCGGCGTCCGTGGACATCTCAAAATACAATCCCTTATCCTGCAAGGTAAGATAAGTAGCATAGGCGATAGTCCGCAGGGTCTCATCGTTCTGTTTCAAGGTTTCTTCCTTGATCCCGGATACGCCGGCCTTGTCCGCGGCTCGCGTAAGGACAACAAACAAGCTTTCCTTGTTCTTGCTTGCGGCCTGATAGGAGTGATGATTCCAATCGCTCCCCTGGAAGACTATAATGTCTTTGCCGGAAAAAGCGGACTTTAGGACTTTTTCTAAAGCTCTTTTTTCTTCTTCTTTAAGATACCAATAGCAGACTACTTCCAAGAATCTTATCTGCGGACTCTCCCGAAGCACGTTGCCTATTTTTTGAATAAGCCCGGCGATGGATACTCTTTCGCCGCGGGGTATATCCTGGCCGGAGACCTCTTTCATCTTCTTCTTGTAATTCTCTACTTCCGGCTGGTTCACAAAGTTCATCTTTTTATTGCAGGAGTATACTGCCGCGAATATCTGCAGGAGATACATATTGAGCATGGTATTGAGGACAAACGAAGCGGGAACATCAAAGCTGACAGTTTCAAATCCTGCCGGGATGTTCTCCGGCGTGACTACGAAAGTTTTGGGATTAACTGTATCGGATTTACCGCCTAAGGACTCCTGGATCAGCTGGGTTATCCAAGTCTCTAAAGCGTTTACAGAGCGTTCCTCTAAAAGGACGGCGAAATGCTGCGCTTGGGTGGCGGCTGACTGGTTAGCCTTGTTTACGGCCTGAACGATAAGCTTGTTCCTCAAGACAAGATATTCATCCCAAACCAGCTTTAACCCCGCAATATCCTTATCCATAAGCAACAATAACGGTAGGAGGAATATCAGGGTATGCGGCGCGGTAAACCTGCCGCCGATATCCGTCCGTCCGTCGATCTGAATAGGTAAGATCCCAATTCCCTGCCAGCCCGCGTTTTCAATCTTGGCTTTATTGGGCAGATCGGCTAACCATAAGAAATGCTTCCGGTAATCCAGGCCCTGGCTTAAAACCTTCTCTTTCAGCGCCTTTAAGATATCCTGGGTTTCCTTTGTTGTGCCCGACTTGGAAATACCCACGATCAAGGTCTGGGACAAGTCCGGCAGGCAAGCTAAAAGCCCGCTCAAGGCGGCCCGGTCCAAGCTATCAATGGTGTAGATCTTAAATCTGTCCTGCCCTTTCACGACCCCGATCAGGGCTTTAATGGTATTTACTGAACCGCCCATACCGGAAAATATAAAGGTATCCTTATTCTTTACGGCATCTAAACTTAAGAATTTATTAAGGGCCTCTTCGACCGCCGGCCAGGAAGGAGGAAGTACCCATCCTAAACGGCTGTCCTGGCCGTCAAAGCCGATCTCGCGGAAAATATTGCCCTGCCCGATCTGCTCCCTGGACTGCTTGCCGGCAGCCTGCATCAAGCTGCACAGCTCTATCGGAGCGGATACCCCAAGCAGCTCTTTACCTATATTACGCAGCCGTTCCTGCCTTGATATGTCCGTGACTTCGGTATAGAGGCGGGCGACATTCTCGGTCCCGGATATCCTGATACAAAGCCAATCGCCGGTATCAAAGATCACCTTTATGCCGTCCAAAGTGATGATCTCGGATACTTTTTCCTTAACGTCCAGCGCGCGCATCTTCCTGCTTATCGAGAAGTCCTCGAAGCTGGCGTAGGTCTTCCTATCCAGTTTTACCTGCTCTATCAGTTTAAGGGCCTGGGATTTCAAGTCCTCGTTTAACTCCAAGTTATCCCTTTTATATACGACTGCCTTTCCGATAATACGCTCGATCTCCTCCTTATAACCGGATAGGCTCAAGCGGCTCTCGGCTGCCATCCACAGGCACATGAGCCCGATGACGATACCGTCATCCCAGGAGCGCATAAAAGGCCCGACGGCCACGTGGGCCGATTCCTCGCCGGCGACCAGGAATTTTTTGTCTGCGTTGATCGCCTTATCCACAAACCACTTGAATCCGACCTGGGTTTCCACCAATTCCAGCTCGCAATACTCGCATACCGCGTTGGCAAAATTGGAAGTGGCCACGCTCTTTCCGACAGCCCCCCTGAAGCCCTTGCGGAAAAAGAAAAAGGCCAGCATGGCGATGACCTCGTTCGCGGATATTTCTTTCCCGCCGAAATCCACCACGCCAAACCTGTCGCCGTCGCCGTCGGTAGCCAGGCCTAAAGTATGATTATCCCTATTAACGCTTGAAACCAACTCCTGGTTGAATTCTTTTTCCGTAGGATTAGGCGCCCCATTGACCTGGCTAAAAGCCGGGTCCTGATTTGCGGTGTGGATAAGTTTAACGAAGCTCGATCCCGCTTCCTTTTCGATCTGCCTGTATAACATATCCAAATATTTGACCGCAGTACCCTGCATCGGGTCAAGAACGATGTTAAAAGGAACGCTTTCCTTGACATACTTGAGTATGGAATCCCAGGCGCCTATTTCTCTTAATTTGGCGATCAGATACTTAGAAACATACTTCGAGGCTGCCTCCTTGAAAGGCATCTCTTCGATCAGGCCTTCTTTTTTAGCTATTTTGTAATTAAGATAGCGGTAAGTAACGGCTGTATTGGCGTAATTGGAAATAAGGTCGGTGGTCTCTTTATCCGCGACGCCGCCGTGATAGGGATAGAATTTGAATCCGTCATCGGTATACCTATTATGAGAGGCGGTGAAATTGATGGCGGCCTTTAGCTTGCTGTCGGAATTCACCAGGTAGCCGAGTACCGGGCTGGGAGTAGGTTCCTCGATGATTATTTTAACCGGAATACCGTTGCCGGATAATATAGAAGCTGTTTCGTGCGCGAATTCCACGTTGCCCTTGCGGGGATCATAACCAATAAGGATCTTGCCTTTCTTGATATGCCGCCTGTGATACTCCGCGACCCCTTGAGCGGCGCGCCTGACATTAGCCAGGACAAAATCTTTATCCAGTTTTCCCCGCCATCCTGATGTTCCGAAGGCAATATTTACTCCGGTAGAATATAACGCCAACTTCACGGGTTTGGTAAAAACGGCTCTGATAAAATCATCTTCCAATCGAAGGTTTTCCTGGTGGGAGAGGCCTGAAACAGCGCCCAATTCATGCAGGATAGTTACGGCAAGTTCCGCCTTATTGCTAAGGATGGATTCGTCGAGATAAAGCACGCCTTGATAGACAGTTCCGAAGAAAAGCTTAAACGGTCCTGCACGCAGCTTACCTTCGCCGGCTAACATCTCTTCCAGTTTAATGATCCATTGCTCCCTGTCAGTATCAATCAAAAATTTCTTTATTTTAGCGGCCGCCAGACCGATTAGAGCCGAATCCTCGGTATCACCAAACGATCTTAGCATCCTTATCCTGGGCTGTTCCTGTTCGATCTCACCCAGGACCTGGGCTTCGGTAAGGGGCGCGCCCGTTTTAGAGCGGGATGTATCTTTAGCAAAACTATTTATTCCGGAAAATTTATACCAGGATTTTTTAGGCCAAAGCTGAATATGTTCGCCGCTGCCCACAAAAATAACCTCTTTTCGCAGGCCGAGCAATCGGGCCAGATTCTTTCCGATCAGTATTCTTCCCTGTTTATCTAATTGCGCCTGAAAAGAAAGTCCGTTGAACTTGATCCTTGCTTCTTCTCCAAGAGCGCCGGCCTTTTTATTATAGGCGTCCCTGGAATATATCTCTACGCTCTTGTTCTTTGTATTGTAATGTAAATAAAGCTCTGTAATCCCCGGCATAGTCTTGACGAACGCCGAAGGGACAATGACGCGGTTTTTTTCGTCCAGCCGGGCATTATAATGCCCGGAATAGGCGTTTAAAGGTTCTTCTTTCTTAGGTAGCGCGATAGCTTCTTCAAAGATCTCAATCCTGTTCCTGCCTCTATGCTTAGCCGCGTACATAGCGGTATCAGCTTCTTTTATCAAAGACTGCGCGTCTTTAGCCGCCTCTTTTACCGTATACCATGCTTCTTTCTTGGGCGTAGAGGCGGCTGCCACTCCCACGCTTACCGTCGCCCTGATGATCTGCGTCTTCTTACCGCCATCAATCTCTATCCTGATCATTGCCTTCTCAACGGCCGTCCTGACGCTCTCTGCCTTCTCTATCATTTTTGCCTTGCTCATATAAGGCATAAAGACTACAAATTCTTCCCCGCCATACCTTATCAGGGTATCCGTCTCTCTCAGGGCTCCTTTTATCGCCTCACTGACTGCCTTTAAAACAACATCCCCCACGTCATGTCCGTAAGTATCATTGACTGCTTTAAAATGGTCTATATCGATCATCAATAAAAGTAACAGATATTCATGCCTCTTGGCCTTCATTATTTCCAGGGGCAGATGCTTGTCAAGATAGCGGCGATTGTAGGCTCCCGTAAGCGCATCAACAAGCTTTTCCTCGTTGGCCTGGAGATATTTCTTCTTAAAATGGGAGCACTCTCTTATCAAGTGGGAATTCTCTTTTTTGAGCTTATCCAGGGCTGCCAGCGCTTCCTCCAGGGACCTGGGCGTTGCGCTTACTAGTTTTTCCCCGGAACCTGATGAACAAATATCTTCCAGGCTAAATTCCAACAGCTCTATTTTGCCGGACTTTTTAGCCAGATGGGCTGTCAGCTTACGGCTGCCGACTTCTATATTTTGCGCTCCATACTCGTTAAGCCGGGCCAGCTTTTCGTAGCTAAAAGACGCCTTGAACATAGACACTAATCCGGCGCTAACGCGTTTTTTGAATTCGCGGTCAGAGGAAAATTTGTGCGTAACAAATTCGTTGGAACTGTTTACCTGCCCTCCCGCCACAGGGATAATATCCCCCTCCAGCTCCAGGAAATCCCGCATGTAAAAAAGAACGTTGCAGCCGGATATCGCAAGGAGCAGGAACATGGATATGGCCTCACGGCGGATAGTTTCATTTTGAAGGATATCCCGCAAGCTGAATTCATCGTAATTACTGGCATAGATGACTTCCGCCATCTTTGCCTCCCGGCAGTTAAGGACCCAGTTAAATGAATATTCAAGGTAAGCGGCTTTCTTAGCTAAAAGATTGGCGAATACATCCTCATAATAAGTCTTGAAAGCGCAATAACCTGCTTCTCTATTCCACCCCCTGAACATATCCCTGGCCTCGCGGGAATAAACCTCCAGGACAAAATATATCCTCTTATTCTTTGTTTTTGAGGCGTATTCTATGGCGTCGAAAAATACCCTCTTGATAAGCGAATAATCGTTATTTTTCTGCAGCGCAAAAGCCAGGTCTACCCTGAAGCCGTCGGCGTCAAAATTATCTATCACGTATCTGAGGTAGTTGGAATAAGCTTCTTCCCAATAATAAGCCCCCTGCTCTGTCCGGGCGCCCAGGTCCATAAGCAGCTGATCCTGAGCCTCCCTCCTGTTGTAAATAAAGACCCTGGAGCCGTCCTCCAGATGTAAGACCGCCCCCGGACAATTCTCTTCCTCCAATACCTGCTCATCGCTTTTATCGTTCTGGACCGCTTTATGCGCGAAGTATTTGTAGTTTTTATTGTTGAGCGAATCCAGGCTTGACCAGGGCACAAAATCATAGATCAATTTTATCTGTCTATCCCGCGCCTTGCGGGCCACTTTTTTCAGCTGTTCTTCATCTATATATGGATTGAGCACGCCCGGTATGGGGGAGAAATAATTACCCCACTTCTCAGAGTGGACCATATTCTTCCCTTTATAAATATATGTTTTTTGCTTGGTATGATATCCGATGATCGTAGAGACCCTGTTGGCCCCGGTCTGCAAGCTCAAATACAGATGGCAGGCGTTCAATGGCTTTGTTTCCAGGATCTGCGTTTCTTTATCAAGCCCCAGCTCTTCCCGCTTCTCTTCCAGATAGGCCTTAAGATCATCGCTGTTATAGGAACAGATCTGATCGTAATCCAGGCCATGGACTAACCGGGAGATCCCGGAGGTTTTAAATAAACCCATAAGATACAAAGCGCGGTTAAAAGTAAACTTACCCAGGAGGTCCACCAGTTTTTCCATGTTCCCGGTGATGGAAGCTCCGTCTACTGCTATACGAGCCTGGCCGGACAATTTTGCTCCGGTATCAAGAGGATTAACGGCCAGGATCAGGCCCAGGCTGTCATTTATTTCTTTCCTGCTGTTTAAATACTCTTTTTCCAAAGCAAGGTTCTTACGGTGGGGCTGCCCCATGATCTTTCCTAATTCGTGAAGCAAGGTAAGGGCAAATTCGGATGGATTTTGGAGAACAGGTTCATCAAGATACAATACATTTTCATATACAGCGCCGCTGATCGATCTAAAAGGCCCGGCTCTTAAACGGCCATTATCCGCCAAAAGCTCCTGAAGCTTAACCATCCATTGCGTCCTGCCGGTCGCCGCCAGGAAGGATTTTATTTTTTCCGACTCCTCGATGGCCTGTTGATATTCGGCCGCGTTCAGCGTCCTGATCTTATCCTTCTGCTGCCCGATATCCGCAGCTACCTGTTTTTCGGTAAGGCGTTCTCCTGTTTTAGAACGCGCGTTATCCGGAGAACGGCCCTGGTCCGGGTCTATCTCGTTCTCTATCCTTCTTATTGTCTCTCCCAGGCGCAGATGATGTTCTCTAAGTTCTTTGATCTCCGCCTTCAGATCATCATAACCAACATCTGCCTGGAACAACAACAAATATGCTAATATGAGCCTCTTACGGTTCAGCGCCTTCCATATTGTATCCCTCTCCCGCTTTACAAGTTCAAGTAAAACCGACCCGGGATATTCAACCGGGATCATAAGTTCAAACCTCGGGCTAGTAGATGTAACAATCAGCAAGCTATGCTCGGAATTTTTATGGTCCCGCGGCTGGGTCAAACACTCCAGTTCCCCGGCGACCTCGGGATGATTATAAAGAAATCTCTTCATGATCAGGTCGGCCAGCTCATGCGGCCTGCCCAGGACAGTCTCCGCATATTCATGTCTGAAGATAGCCTCATAGGCTACGGCAAGATGCCTGGGGTTAGAACGGAAAATCTTATCGAGGATCTCACATGCTTCTTTGGATAAATATATCTCCAGCGTGCCGTTCTTTAACCTGGCGTAGACGAATACCTGCGGTAAACCTGCCAATACGGGCAAGGCCATAAATATATATTCCCCATTAAAAACTCCGGCATCACCCCTGACAGGCACATTCTCTTTATTTTTATTCCGTAAGTATTCTTCTATTATCTGAATATGCTCCAGGCTCAGATTACCATTCAGGCCGCGCAGTGTTTTATCCTCTCCTTCCTGCCGTTCCTGGATGATCTGCCATATCGCTTGTTTTGCTTCCGGACAAATATAGATGGTCGGCATGATAAAAGCCACCAGAAATTCTGTCATACGCAGAGTAAGCGGCTGGCTGGGAAGATAGGTCTCTAAAATCCCCTTCCAATCTTGCGCCGTCAACTTATCAACGTTAAGATCGTAGCGCGGATTATCCTGTTGTATCCTCTTTACTAATAACCGGAATAATAAAGGTATCGGCCGGCCAAAGTAGATCGGCAGGCTCGCTCCATATTTGTTTCCGAGCTCAACCAAGACAGCTCTGACATACCTGGATTCATCATTAACCTGTTTGTTTCCGGAAAATCTTAAGACTATCCTGGGCGATATGATCAAATATGCCGGCCTGGCAAATTCTCCGTACTGCTCGGCGTAGAAATTGAGGTTGCTTTTATGGAACTTTCCGGATGGCTTTCTTAACAATACGCTTATTAAACCTGAATAGTGCTTTATTAACCCCCCGCATAGGTAGAGAATTGCGGAAAGCAGAAAAGCATTCCAGCCGATCATATCAGCCGTAGAAACCGGGACATACCCGGTGCCTGAACCAGCAAGACCGGCCTTATTATTTTTCCGGATATGAGCATATATGTAATAGGCGATAGCTGCAACCGCTATGGACGCCGTGATAACCGGATGACTTATGATCTGTTTCCAGATGTCCTGCGGTGACGAGGGCGAGATAAAATGCATCACCAATCCCCAATACACAACAAGGACCAGGGATATTAAAACCACGCTTGAAAGTATCAAATTGATCGAAGCTTCGCCCTTTGCTCCGGCCTGCCGGTAAGCCTGGC
>JAQTUY010000141.1 GCA_028707105.1 Candidatus Omnitrophota bacterium
ATATCGGCGTTCCGGTGATGTTTATGGCCGGCGATAATGATGAGCCGGGATTAAGGCCGGATATCCCCAGGAAAACCTTGTTTGACAAGGCCGGGCCGCCTAAGTTCTATCTGGTAGTGCTCAAAGGCACGCATTATTCTTTTACCAACTCAGTCTGCGGCAGAGCAGAGTTATCCCAGGCGATTCAGTGGGTCCCTCAAGCCCTGGCAATAACGCAATACGGCCTGGCTTTTTTTGACAGGTATCTTCTTAATGATCTATCGGCTGGAAAATGGATAAAAGAATCCGCTCTTCCACTGGCGCAGTTTATATATCATGACATAGGGAGAGAGTAGATGTTCTGGAAAAAAACGGGATTTTGCGCCCTGATAGTGTTTGTTACCGTAAGCCTTGCGGGGTGTAATACGACAGGCAGGGAACCGGGACGGTATTATGACCGGGTCGAAGGGTTCTCTATTACGTTTCCTAAAGGCTGGAAAAAGATAGCCCCCTTATCGGGAGCGACGATCACCGTGCAGGATCCCGCGAAGACAATAGCATTAAGCATTGCCGTCCAGAAAGTCCCGGCAAATTCCCAAGCTGCGCAGCTGATAAAAATGGTAACTGCCCGCGCTCAAGCCTCGGGAATCGCTTATAAGGACCGCGGCCAGATGACTTTAGACGGCCGCGACGCTTATTGGATGGTTGGTGATGCCGGGGTACAGGGATTTGTATATTTGGCTTATTTTGTGCTGAAAGACCAGAGATGGTATTCTTTGCAGTTTGTAACCGATTCCGCTACTTTTACCCGGTCCCAATACCAGTTTGCCGATATAGCCGATACTTTTAAGCTCCAATAACGCCGGATATTACTTACTTTTTGTCTTTAATTTATTTATCCGGTAATCCGCGGCCTTGCGCGCTTCGAAATAAAGCTGAGAGAGGTCGGTAAATTTTTTGTCCCTGGTCGACGAGGGCGTGCCGAACCTTTTTATCCCCTGTTCTATTTCTTTCAGGCTTACGCCCATCTTGTATTCCGGGTTAACCATATTGACAATATTCAGCGTTCCCAGCGATATAAGCATCCTTAATGATTCAGACAAGCTGATATCATAGAATTTAGCTATAGCTTTCATATATTCTACCTGCCAGTCTTCCAAAAGAACCTGATGTCGTTTAAGCATACTTCCTCCGATCTGTTACCGTGGCGGTTTGTAATACGAATTGTATACATAATAGCATAATTTGGCGCTTTGGGCAATTTTAAATATTCATAATATTCTTGTCTTGACAAAATAGTTAAATTTTACTATGGTGTACCAGAAGGTGTAATATAATGATGTAGTCTCCGTCGTTTTACCTCCATCCTCTATTTTGCGATCCATTTTAACCACCTTTATTCCATCCAGTTTATCACTTTATCTGATCAATTCGAAAGTTATAAGGATCAATTCGAAAATATCGGTCAAAGTTTTAAGTTCGAATAGCCTGCCCCTTTCGGCGCCATAACTTACCATCAGGCAATATGTTTTATCCCTGTTAAAAATCCAAAAAAGGCTTGACGGTTTATATTATGGGTAGTAAAATTTGAATATTGTAATTTACCTAAAAGCCTGCCTAATTCTAAAGCAAAAATGGACTTCCTTGAGATATTAGAGAAAAGGATAAAACAGGATCCGGATAAGGCTGCTGTCGTCTTCAGGGATGAACCGATCACCTATAGGCAGCTCAAAGAGCGGGCTGCCCAGCTCGCCGCGGGCTTGAGCGCGCTGGGGATCGCTAAGGCCGATAAAGTCGCCATTTTCCTTCCGAATAATCCTGAATACATATATAGCTTCGTCGGGATATTCATTCTGCGCGGTATCGCCGTTCCCCTGGATTTTATGCTTACCGAAGAGGAAGTGATCAATTTTATTAACCACAGCGAGAGCAAGGTCATTATTACGCAGGAGAAAAAAGGCATCGATCTTGTCAATATCAAGAAGCTGTGTCCTTCCTTGAAGAAAGTCATCCTTTTTGACGCGGGCCGGCCTTCAGGGCTGGCCGCGGATTGGCTTCTGCCCTGGCACGGAGTATTAAAAAACAATGCTTCCTTGCCTGATGTAGAGGCGCGCGAAACGGACTATTCCTCTATTTTCTATACTTCCGGTTCCACCGGCCATCCCAAGGGTGTGCTTTTGAATTACGGGCATCTTGCCAATCCCATAAAAACCCTGGAATACTTCCTGGAGGTCACCGAAAAAGACAGTTTTATCTGCGCCGGCGTTCCTTTTTCGCATGTAGGCGGCCTGGATTATATGCTTTTTATGCTTTATTTCGGCACAACCTTGGTATTGCTGGAGCGCTTCCATCCTTTAGAATTCTTAAAGAGCATGGAAAAATACCGCATTACCATATTTTGCATCGTGCCTTCGATGTTCGTGGCGGTTTTATCCTTGAAGGAGTATGAGAAATTCGACCTTTCGGCCTTAAGGTATGCCGTGGTGTTTGGCGCCCCTTCCGCTCCGGAGTTATTGGCAAGATTCCATCGCGTCTGTCCCGATGCTTATCTTTTGAACGGCTGGGGAATGACTGAAACCGCCGCTCCTAACACCTATCTTCCTACAGGCACCGATGCCCGGGAGATCGAGCATACCGGTAAATTTCCTCCCGGAACTGAGGTTAAAATCGTGGATGACGACGGCAGCGCCCTGGGACCGGGCCGGGACGGCGAATTGTGGATAAAAGGTAAAGCGGTCATGGTCGGATATTATAAAGAGCCTCAACTGACAAGCCAGGTCCTGACTGAAGACGGATGGCTTAAAACCGGGGATGTCGTCCGCTGCGATGAGTCCGGCCGCTATTCCATCGTAGGCAGGAAAAAAGACATGATCAAGGTAGCCGGCGAGATAGTCTTCGCACCCGAGGTTGAGATGGTCATCCACCGCCATCCCAAAGTCCAGGAAGTCGCGGTCATCGGCGTTCCGGATAAATTCAGGGGGGAAGTCCCCAAGGCGTTCATAATTACCAAGGCAGGAGAGGAATTGGAAGCGGAAGAACTGCGTTCTTTTCTGCGCCAGCATTTGGCTCATTTCAAGATTCCACACCAGTTTGAATTTTCAGCCGATCTTCCCAAAAACAGGGTCGGCAAAATCGACAAAGATAAACTGAAACAGAGAGTTTGAATTCGATGAGAAGATTTGTAAAGTGGTTTGGCCACGGATTGATCCGCTACAGGTTCGGTTTTTTGGGCCTGTGCCTTATTATCAGCCTATTCTTTGCCTATCAGCTGCGCAATCTCTCTTTCAGCACCAGCCTCGGAGATTTCTATCCCTTAAAACACCCCTATCTTGAGATTCAGGGCCGCCTGAACGAGATATTCGGGGGCTTAAACCAGGTTTCTATCGCCATCGAGGCCAAAGACGGCACGATCCTTAATCCGGTCACGCTGGAAAAGATTTGGGCGCTTACCAATGATTTGTATCTTACCGACGGCATAAACGCGGGCAGGGTAGTCTCCTTATCCGCGCGCAAGGTCAAACACGTGGAGGCGAATGAAGCCGGGTTCATCACTTCCTGGATGATGCATGATCCGCCTGCTACGGTAGAGCAGATCAATGAGCTTAAAGACAGGATCGTGCGCAATCCCCTTGTTTACGGCGTGATGGTATCCAAGGATTTTAAGTCCAGCCTGATCCAGGCGGATTTTGAATCGGAAGTTTCTTCGCGTAAAATATTCGATTCCCTGCAGGAGTTAAAGAGAAAATACGAAGACCCCAACCATATAATTTATATCTCCGGCCAGCCGGTTTTACAGGGCTGGCTTGATTTTTATCTGCCGCGCATGACCGGGCTTTTTATTATTACCCTGTTGGCGATGGCAATGGTCTTATCCCAGGCTTTTAAATCCAAGCGGGGGGTGCTTCTTCCTTTATTGTCGGCCTCAATGGCCACGCTTTGGGGCCTGGGCTTGACCGTGATGTTCGGTTATAAGCTTACCCCCTCGACAGTCCTGGCGCCCTTTCTGGTATTTGCCCTGGGGGTCAGCCATTCCGTGCAGTTCATTAAACGTTATTATGAGTATATCGCCAAGGACCATTCCAATTCCAAGGCCGCGGCTATAGCGGTTACCGAAGAATTATTCAT
>JAQTUY010000142.1 GCA_028707105.1 Candidatus Omnitrophota bacterium
ATGCCTTTGTAGTAAGGAATATAAAAGTAATAGAGGGCTCAAGCGGGTTTTTTATCGCCATGCCTTCAAGGAAGATCAAACAGCCCTGCCCTAAGTGCGGTTTTAAGAATGAATCCCGCAGTAAATATTGCAATCAGTGCGCGGGAGCGCTGCCGGTAGCGTCGAATAAGCCGATCACGGCCTTAGATGTGGAGAATGCCCAGTCGGAACATAAGGACATCGCCCATCCCATAACTCAGGCATTCAGGGAGTATCTGCAGAAAAAAGTATTGGAAGGTTTTGACCAGGAAAAAGTAAGAACTCCAAGGTAAATTGCCCTATCCTCCGGGAAACGGTATAACCTGACAAGAAGCCACGAGATTTCTGCCCGGTAGTGTAATGGTAGCACATCAGAATTTGGGTCTGACTGTTGAGGTCCGAATCCTCACCGGGCAATTAAGTAATCGAGGGATAATGAAGAATTTAGCCGTTATAATCTTAGCCGCCGGCAAGGGTACGCGGATGAAGTCCCAGACCCCCAAGGTCCTGCATACCTTATGCGGCAGGCCGATGCTCATGTTTTCCCTTGACCTGGTAAAGAAGCTTAAAAGCCGCAAGGTGGTCGCGGTCCTGGGGCATAAGCATCAGGAAGTTAGCAAACTAATACCCCGCGGTGTTGATATCGTAGTCCAGAAAGACCTTCTGGGCAGCGCTGACGCGGTCAAGCAGGCCCAAAGAGCTTTAAGCGGTTTCCGGGGCACAGTCCTGGTTTTATACGGCGATAACCCCCTGCTTAAAGAAGAGACCATAAAGAAGCTTCTTAAATACCATGAGGATAATAGCCTTGACGCCACGATATTGACCGCCGAAGTTGCCAAACCTGACGGTTACGGCAGGATCGTGCGCGATAAGTTAGGGAGTATTACCGGGATCACCGAAGATAAAGACGCCGACGCCTATGTCAAGGCGATAAAAGAGATAAATACCGGTATTGTCTGTTTCGATAAGAGTAAACTTTTTTCCGCGCTTAAAGCAGTGCGGCCGGATAACAGCAAAAAAGAATATTACCTGACCGACGTGATCGGTATACTCTCCCGCGCGGGCTCATTGATCGAGGCGGTCAGGCTTAATGATATCGATGAGTCTTTGGGGGTCAATTCCCGCAAGGACTTGGCGAAAGCCAACCGGATCATGAACAGGAGGATCCTGGACGATCTGATGGAGAGCGGCGTTACTATCGTTGACCCCGAGACTACCTTTATAAGCTGGGGGGCTAAGATCGGCTGTGACAGCATCATTTATCCCTTTACAGTCATCGAAAAAGGTGCTAGAATTGGCAAATTCTGCAGTCTTGGGCCTTTCTGTCACGTAAGGGAAGGGGTAACCATAGACGATAAGGCCATCATCGGTAATTTTATAGAGATAGTCCGCAGCCGCTTCGGCGGGAATTCAATAGCAAAACATTTCTGTTATTTAGGGGATAGCACGATTGGCAAGAACGTCAATATCGGCGCGGGCGTTGTAACCGCGAATTTTGACGGCACGCATAAAAATCCTACCCGGATCAAGGATAACGCATTTATCGGTTCAGATACGGTATTAGTGGCGCCGGCGTATGTAGGCAAAGGCGCGGTCACCGGCGCGGGAAGCGTGCTGCCCAAGAACACCCGGGTGCAGGATAAAACTATCGTAGTGGGCGTCCCCGCGAGGCCTTTAAACAAAAAGAGGTAAAGATGAATAAATTAGCGGTATTCAGCGGTAACGCCAACCCGGAATTGGCCAAGAAGCTCTGTAAATATTTGAATTTTCCTTTAGGCGACGCCTTGGTCGGACGTTTTAGCGAGGGGGAGGTCCGCGTAAAGATAGACTACAACGTGCGCGGCAAGGATGTTTTTATCGTGCAGCCTACTTGCCCTCCGGTGAATGACAACCTGATGGAATTGCTGATCCTGATCGACGCCCTTAAGAGGGCCTCGGCGAACAGGATAACCGCGGTGATGCCCTATTTTGGATACGCCCGCCAGGACAGGAAAGACCAGCCGCGCGTTCCGATCACCGCCAAGCTGGTGGCCAATCTCCTGACGGCTGCCGGAGCGAACAGGGTCCTGACGATGGACCTGCACGCCGGACAGATCCAGGGGTTCTTCGATATCCCGATGGATCATTTATACGCGATAGGAGTCTTTATAAATTACTTTGAGAAATTAAAGGTCAAGGACCTGGTAGTGGTTTCACCGGATGTCGGCGGGATCAAGATGGCCAGGGCTTACGCCAAGAGGCTGTCGGCGGGCCTGGCGATCATCGATAAAAGGCGCATTTCACCCGATAAGGCCGAAGCTATGCACATCCTGGGCAACGTCGAGGGCAAGAACGCGCTCATCGTCGATGACTTGATCGCCACGGGCGGTTCGATCATTGAAGGTATCAATGCCCTCAAGGCGCAAGGCGCCAAGGACATCTGGGCGGCGGTCAGTCACGGCGTATTATCCGGACCGGCGGTCGAGAATTTTAATAAGTGCGAACCCTTAAAAGAGCTGCTTATCACAGACAGCATCCCTCTGGATAAGGACAAAAAAAGCACGAAGATCAATGTCTTATCCGTGGCCGAGCTTTTAGGCGAAGCTATCAGGCGTATTCATTTTGAAGAGTCAGTCAGTTCGTTATTTGATTAACAATAAAAAGTAAATAAGAATGGAGCGAGTTTAAATGGAAGAGATCATTTTGCAGGTGGAGCCCAGGGAAAGTTCAGGTAAAAGTAAGAACAGGATCTTGCGCCGCGGGGGTTTGATCCCGGCGGTGATCTACGCCAAGGGGAAGAAGACCGAGAGCCTTCAGGTCCCCGCCAGAGAGTTCATGAGGCTTTTGCATGAGCACCACATCGAGAGCGTCGTGCTTATGTTAAGGATGAAAGGCGAGGGGGAAAAGAAGCGTAAAGATACCGCCTGTCTGGTAAAGGAAATACAGTACGGCGCCGTGCAGGGGGATGTCACGCATGTCGATTTCCACGAGATATCCCTGACTACGGCCATCAAGGTCAATGTCGGTATCGTGGCCAAAGGCGAGGCTGCGGGCGTAAAGCAGGACGGAGGCGTCCTTGAGCATCTGTTATGGGAGATAGAGATCGAGTGTTTACCGACCAAGATCCCGGAGCAGATAGAAGTGGATGTTTCCGCTTTAAAGATCGGCGATACCATACATGTCAAAGATATTAAAATACCCGAAGGCATCAAGGTCATGAACAGCCCTGAGGATATCGTCTTATCAGTCGTACCGCCTACCAAGGAAGAAGTTGCCGCTGCGCCGGTTGAAGGCGAGGAAGCAAAGACTGAGCCTGAAGTCATCAAGGAAAAGAAGGAAACGCCTGAAGAAGCGCAGGGTGACGCGAGCAAAGAGCCCAAATCTAGATAGCGCCAGTGACCAGAAGCGTAACGGATCAAGCGATTATATGAAATTGATCGTCGGCCTGGGCAATCCCGGCATCTTTTACCGAAACTCAAGGCACAACGCGGGCTTCCGTGTGGTCAAGGCCCTGGCGGATGAATACGGGATCAACCTCAAAAGAAATAAGCTGACACACTCCGTAGAGGGCAAGGGCGAGGTGGATGGTGAGCGGTGTATAATCGCTCAGCCCCTGACCTTCATGAACCTGTCCGGAAGAAGCGTCAAAGCTCTTTTAAAGAATCACAACACCGACTTGTCTGAATTGCTGGTCGTTTGCGATGATATGGACCTGGATACCGGGGCTATCCGCCTTCGTCCTTCGGGAAGCAGCGGCGGCCACAACGGTCTGCAGTCGATAATCGACTCCGTTGCCGGCAATGAATTCGCCAGGCTGCGGATCGGCATCGGCAGGCCGCGCAGCGGGCAAGATCCTAAAGATTTCGTTTTGAGTTCTTTTAACAGGCAGGAGAGAGCCGAATTTACCGGCATAATAGAAGAGGCGGTCCAGTGCTGCGGCGTATGGCTAAAGGAAGGCCTTACGCGGGCGATGAACCGGTTTAACGCAAAGAGGAAGGAAAAATGAAAAAATACGAAGCAATGGTAATAGTCAAACCCGATTTGAACGATGACGAGAAAAAGAACCTGTTTAACCAGATCAACGATGCCATCA
>JAQTUY010000143.1 GCA_028707105.1 Candidatus Omnitrophota bacterium
CCATATCCAGCCCGTCATTCCAATCGGCATTCTCAAGACGGATAACATTATGCTCACCCACGTTAAAAAATTGGACCAGGTTCTGGATAAGCAAATGCTCCAGTACGCTGCCTTTATAAACTTTATTATTCTTCGTGCGTAATCGATAATCTTTCCCGATGAATTGCGCGTCGAGTTCCTTGGAACGTTTAAGTTGGTTGTCCTTAAAGTATTCTGTTTCCTTAAGAAGAAAATCAACGTCGCCCGTCCTGTGGACATACAGGCGCGTTGTCAAATAAGGCCATACACCATGATCCATCCATACGCGATTGATACGATTCCTGTCTGCTAAAAAGCCGCCTTCCTTGGTGATTATGGTAGCATTAGAGCCGTCGAGACGCACGCCCTTGAAGCTGTCCGATATCAGGTCTTTTGCTTTGCCGGGTTCAGTCAAAAGCAGGGCTAAGGCGTCCTGCCACAAATCGCGCCAACCCCTCCCGCCCTTGCCGTAATCAAAATGAGGCAGGAAGGAGCAACCGAACAACTTCCTCAAAATAGGCTGCAACTTCACCCAAAGCAGCCAATTATTAAAATCCTTATCCTTAAAATCGAATTCCAGGCCGGAAAGCCGCTCTTGCCAGTATTTCTTAGTCGCCTCAAGGCTCGTCTTTACCTTATGAGGCGAATTTAACTTTTCAAAAGTCCGGCGTATCTTCTTCTTATCGGCTCCGATACCCATAATCAGGCAATAAGTGGCTTCTTCCCCGCTCTTTAAGACGCGCTCCGCGAACCTGAATGCCGCGCAAGCCTCCCTGCCGTCAAACTCCGGAAGTTTCCGGGTAACCGGCTTAACATTTTTTTCAACAGCGTCGGCGTTAAGCACATAGCCATTGCCATAAAAATAATCCAGGGTCGGGAACTGGCCCTTGGGAGCGTTGCCGTTATTTTCATACCCGAGGACAAAATAAATATCGTCGCTGGGACGGTGCCCCTTCTCATTAAAGGCCAGTGTAGGCTTAAGGTAGATACCGTACTTATCCAATTCCACGCGGTTAAGAAGCGAAGTGACATGCCGGTGGTCCCTCAAATTCGATTCCCCCCTGCCGTAAAGAGGGATAAAAGAAGTGGGTGTTATCGGGGCAGGGGCATCGCCCTTATTTATAACCCGCACCTGCATCACTTCCGCGTCCAGGTCGTAGGGAATAAAATTCAATATTTCTATATGCAGGACATCGACTCTTTTGATGATCTTTTGGAAAAGGATCCCTCCCTCCAGGATATCGTTATAGGAATAAGACAGCCTCAATATCTCTTCTCTGGTCTTTATAAAAAATTCCCTGCGGCAAAGCAGGTTGCTCCGGATATCTTCGATACTGGCGGGGGGAGTTAAAAAGTGGTCGTTATCCTTCTTGATATCGCCTGCCAGGTTAGGGCTGATGCTGCTTAAAAGGCTCCCCGTTTTATTGGTAAGCGGAAGGTAAAGATTATACTTTTGAGGATCCTCAACGATAAATATCCCGTTATCGCCGATAAACTTATAGATCTTGCTTTTAACCATTTGATTTTTATGATTAGCCATTACGGCAAATACTCCTTTTTTATCCTTTTAACGCTGCGGAAGATATTGGTCTTTACCTCCGGGCATACTTTTTGGAGGCTCTTGATTATCCCGGCTACCTTAGTCCGGTTAGAGATCGCGCCCTGAGGGCAAACGCATTCCTGGACCGGCAACTTTAATTTTCTTGCCAAACGCGCCACTTCATTTTCTTCAATATAAGCCAGGGGCCTGATGATCGTTATTTTACCCTTGAATAATTCCTGTTTCGGGGACATCGAGGATATTTCACCCTGAAAAAACAGGTTTAAAAGCGTTGTTTCCACGATATCGTCTTTATGATGCGCCAGGGCGATCTTATTATATCCTAAGCGGTTAGCTGCTTCAAACAGCGCTTTCCTTCTATTCCAGGAACACCAGAAACAATTAATATCCTTGCGCTTAGCGCGCTTTAGTATGTCTATCTTCTCAATGTGATAGGGGATGCCGATCTGCTTAAAATACTTGATCAATCCCCGGCTAAAGGATCTCGGATAGCCGGAATCAATGTGTATCGCCAGCAGGTCATATTTTACCGGAACAAAATTCCTGCGGTAGTTAAGCAGGTATAAAAGCGCCAGGCTGTCCTTGCCTCCGGATACCCCGACTACGATCTTATCGCCTTCGGCGAGCATCCGGTAATCCCAGATCGCTTTCCCCACCCTCTTGGATATAAAAAATTCCTGCCCGGTTAATTCCCGCACTTATATCCTTTCCGCGGAAGAGATCATTTGTTTGATATCCTGACAAACCTCGTGTTTTAACAGTTCTTCCAGTGAAAGCGGAATGGTCAAAGACCAGTTATTGGCGCTGGTAGTCCCCGGGGTATTCATGCGGAAATCATACGGGTCACCCTTGATCAGATCCGCAAGATACAGCCAGTCAGTGATCAGCTGGATGGAAAATAACGCCTCGGAATCCAGGGTTATTTTTAAGGCGCAGCGGATGATCTGTGCGTCGCACTTCTCCCGCATCGGACCCTTTATCTTAAAATGTTTCCAGAGTTTTTCTTTTTCGTGATAAGTGTTTTCATAAAACTCAATGAAATCCTTCAGTTCTTCGGGCTTCTTATTCAGTATGGAAATATACTTTTCAATAGAATCCACAGCCTCCAACCAGCGCAGCCTGCCATGACGCGACCTATCCGGATCGAACAGCTTTGGCTTGACGCAATTAAAATCTATCCCGCGTTCGGCGCAACGGCGCATGAAAAGTCCCTCATCAAAGGTGCCCGCCTCATTCTCCCACCAAGCCGGCCAGTTGGTAGTATCGTGAGTGGAAAGCATGACCACGCTTAAAAAACGGTATTCCGAAGGCTTTGAAAAATCATGCTTTTTGACCCAATCTTTCGTCCAACGCTGGACATCGTTACCAAGTATGCCTAATTCCCTTAATACTTTAGGGCATGCCTTAGGGATCACCCCTAAATCCTCGGCGCAAAGCAGCATCGAAGTATTTTTTACCATAACCGTCAATATATCCCGGCCGTGCTTCTCCCACTCCTTCTCATCCTTAGGGTCAAAAATACCGTTTAATCCCTGATTCTCCAGAGGCTCGTTGTAAGGAATACCCCAGATACGAAAGATCCCCACTACATGGTCTATCCTTAATATATTATAAAAGTTCTGCGCATATTTCAGCTTTTCTATTAAATATCTGTAACCGTCGGCGGCAATTACCTCCCATTTGTAAGTCGGCATCCCCCATCTTTGTCCTTTGGAACAATACATATCCGGCGGCGCCCCCGCGGCGAACTCCAGCTTAAAGAACTCGCGATGCGCCCAGACATCGGAGCTATCGCGGGATATCAATATAGGCAGGTCCCCTTTTATCAAGATCTTCTTTTTATGGGCATATTGCTTAACAGATTCAAACTGCTTAAAAAGATTCCACTGCAGCCAAATCTGGAACAAGATCTCTTTTTCGTGTTCTTTACGGAAAGCTTCAAAAGCTTGCGCCTGGCGGTCCCTGTATTTTTCCTCCCATTCATACCAGGCCCGGCCGCTTTGATAGTTCTTTAATACTTTGAATAACGCGAAATCTTCAAGCCAATAGGAATTATCCTCGCGGTATTTATTCAGCTCCGGCGAATTATCATCCAAGCCCAGTTGAAATATTTCCCAGGCTAGCTTTAATTTTTCGTCCCTTATCCTGTAATCGACATTGGGCTTACCCGCGGAAAATACCCTTTTTACCTGGTTTATCTTATCTTTAATAGCAACTCTTTCGCTCCCCGGTATGGACTCCAAAGATAAATACACCGTTTCCAAGGCAAAGGAACATACGGAATCATAAGGGCAAAGGACCGAGCCCAGCTCATTCATCGGCAGCAGCTGAAGGATAGAGTTGCCGGTTTTAACGCACCAGTCGATAAGAAATTTCAAGTCCGCCAAATCACCCACCCCGAGGCTGTTACGGGAATAAACCGAAAATAAAGGAACGACTACTCCGGCCCTGCGCCGCGCGC
>JAQTUY010000144.1:0-2291 GCA_028707105.1 Candidatus Omnitrophota bacterium
TTAATTATACCCTTTCCCCGGCCTTTTAGCAAATAATTTCATGGTGTTTTCCGCATTTTCATCTATAATAACAATATGATTTACGACCGTTTCCAGCAAGAAGCTATCAACTATATAAACCAGGGCTTTTCCGTGATCGTCTCCGCCCCCACCGGCAGCGGGAAGACGGCCATCGCCGAACACATCATCCGCGACTGCATTGAAAAAAAGATCGGCGTTATCTACACCGCCCCCTTAAAAGCCCTCTCCAACCAGAAATTCCGCGATTTCCAGGGCCAGTTCGGGGACAAGATCGGGATCTTGACCGGAGACGTTTCGCTCAACGCAGCCGCGCCGGTGTTGATCATGACCACCGAGATCCTGCGCAACAAAATATTGGAGGAGCCTCAAAACCTTAAAAAATACTCCTGGGTGATATTCGATGAGATCCATTATATCGACAACCAGGAGCGCGGAACGGTCTGGGAGGAATCCCTGATATTCCTGCCCCCTTCTATCAAGATCCTCGGCCTCTCCGCCACCATACCCAATATCGAGGAGTTTTCCGCCTGGGTCTCATCGATCAACAAAAACCCGATCAAGGTCGTCATCGAAGACAAAAGGCCGGTGCCTTTGCACTTCTCTTTCCAGTGCCAAAACGAGGTCACCGAGAGCATCGGCAGCCTGAAATTCCTGTCCAACAGGAGCATACGGCAGAATAAAATGTTCGCCCTGGTAAACCACATCCGCAATAAAGAAGGCTTGCCCTGCATCTATTTTGTTTTCGGCAGGAAAAGAGCGGAAGAACTGGCTTTTGAATTATACACCTTCAATTTCCTTTCCAACGATGAACAAGCCAGGATCAACAGCCTGTTCAATGACCTTTGCCGCAGGTTTGACCTCGAGGGCGAGGAAAGCGCGGTACGGATGGCGCCCCTGGTAAAAAGAGGCATTGCCTATCACCACGCCGGCATGCTCCCCACTTTAAAAGAAGTGATCGAACGGCTCTTTACCAGCCGCCTGCTGAAAGTCATCTTCACCACCGAGACATTTGCCCTGGGGATAAACATGCCGGCGCGAAGCGTGGCGTTCGATGAGATGAAAAAATTCTACGGCCGTTTCGTGCGGCCCTTAAAGACGCGCGATTTCTACCAGATGGCCGGGCGGGCAGGCAGGCGGGGCATGGATAAAGAAGGCTACGTATATTGCCGGGTGAACCCCGCGCGCATAAATTTTAGCGACGTAAAACGTATCATTTACGGACAGCCCGAAGCGGTCAAAAGCCAGCTGAATACATCCTACGCCACCATCCTCAGCCTCTATGAAAGATACCGCGAGGATATTTTTAAAGTCTACCCTCTCTCGTTCCACAGCTTCCAGTCGAATAAGAACAGCCGCCGGGAAGGTTTGCGGCTCATCGAAGCAAAATTAAGCCTTCTCCAGGAGATGGGCTATATCGAGGGGACCCAGTTGACCACCAAGGGACAGTTTGCCAAAGCAGTTTACAGCTATGAGCTTATCCTCTCTGAGCTTTACGAAGAGAAAATACTGGAGCACCTCGATGAGGTAGAATTAGGGATATTGGCTGTATCGGTAGCCTTTGAACCGCGCAAACACCAGTATGCTCCCCCACTTTCCAGGGCGACCCGCAATATCCAGAAGGCCTGCGTGGAACTCTACGAAAGGATAAGGTTCAAAGAACGCCGCTATAAGATCTATCCTTTCAGCAAACCGCCGTTCTTCAACCTCTCCCCGGCTATTGAAGCCTGGCTGAGGGGAGCAAGCTTCCAGAAGACCCTGCAATTTACCGATACTGACGAAGGGGAAGTGATACGCTATTTCCGGATGGCAGTGCAGATATTAAGGGAAATATCGGAATCCGAGGCTTCTTCTTCGGTCTTAAAAAACCGCATTACAGAGACCATCCGGGTGATAAACCGCGATATCGTAGACGCTGAAAAACAACTGCGCTCTTAAGTTATTTTGTTAAATATATCCCTGGGATCCGGCGGGCAGCCTTTGACGTGGACAAGGTTATGTTCCTTGGCGAATCTTTCGCAGCAATCCCCTAGACAAACCACCTTATCGGCCTTTTGCGGCAGGTGCGGCTTACGGCCGGAGATCACCTCGATCTTACCCTTACAAAACGCTTTTATGAATTTTACAGGATGGACGTAAAAAGACTCCAGGGCATTCTTAGTGGCATAGAGACATCCCGAGCAGGAGTAATTAGCCTGGTAATATATGTTGTAAACCGTATAGTAATCGGATTGCGACGTCAAAAAATCCAATTTTACCTTTTCGATCGGCGT
>JAQTUY010000144.1:2391-4025 GCA_028707105.1 Candidatus Omnitrophota bacterium
TTCAGGACTTATCGACTTTATATGCTGCTCAATATGCATCGTCTCTTCGGGAGACAATACTTTATCCAGATCCAGCAAGATCAGCAGTTTAGAGGGCAGCTTTCCCACGCCCCGGATATAATGCTCGGGGACTTCGGTTTCGATAAGCGACGGGACTTCTTCGATGCTGGAAGAAGAAAGTTTTAATACTTCCGAGACCGCGTCCACGATCATACCCACCAGGCTCGTGCCTATTTCGACTACGATGATCCGGGTTTCCTCGCCCCTGGGCGATGAAGCAAAACCCAGCCTCTTGGCCAGGTCGATGATGGCGACTATGTGGCCCCTGAGGTTGATCACCCCTTCGATAAAAGCCGGGGCTTTAGGCACATAAGTGATCTCGGATAATTTGACTATTTCTTTGACTTGGGTGATGTCAACGCCGAATTCTTCGTCTTTGATCGAAAATACTACAAGCTGGGAATCTTCTTTGGGCTTGCTCTCTTTGACTTCGGCCATGGCGGGTTTACTCCCTGACACCTAAGGCGCTTAAGATCTTTCTTAATGATTCGTCCTGTGGAAACAGCAAGAAGAAGCCTTCAAGGTTCACGTCAGTCACTTTCATATCGGTCTTGATAAAGAAGACTTCCTGGGTATACTGGGCGATCTGGATAAAAATGAAATCCAGCACTGCCCCGATCATATCCATTGCCAGTAGGGGGACGCTAGACATTATGTTGATATTGGTCATCTCCACAAGCGCGGTCAGGAAGGAGCCGGAGAGGATATTAGCGGATTCCTTTAAAGTAGACTGGACCATCTCATCGTCAAATCTTATTTCGTCGGACTTCTTACCCAGAAGAGACGCGGACAGGACCTTGGCATGCTCGGGAGAGAATAACAGGAATATCCTTCCCCTTATCTCACCCAGCAGTTCCATATCCAGCACGAAGAACATCCTTTCGGGATCGCCTAATATGGAAGAGACGTTTTCTATGGGGAGGATCCTCACCTGGGGAACATCAATCTCGACTTTGGTGCCGATCAGATCTGCCAAAGCTGTTGCCGCCCTGCCTGCTCCGATAGTGCCTATTTCTCTAAGGGCGTCAAGCTGGACCAGTGATAATCGTTCGATCATAAAAATCCCTTCGTTTGACAAGAATGAATGTATTATATATCGTATTAGTAATTATAACAAGCACTTATTAATTGTCAAGAAAGAATATTCGCAAAAAAGGGAGCATAGTTTAAATCCTGAGCTTCTCCATTTCCGGCTCTTCCATCGGGGAAAAAGACGCGGTATGGACTGCTCCCTCCGGAAGCGTTTTATAGGATACCTCGACCGGCTCTCCTTCTTTTTTGTCGCTGTACCTGGCGATCATCCGGCAGGCGTCATTAATGTTTTTATCATCAAGATCCCCGCTGGAAATAGCTGTCGGGCCTGCCGCTTCCCGGGGATAAAAACACAAGGCGCCCTGCTGCGCTATCTCGAATAACTCATTATTTTCTTTTTCATCCCTGCCGACTATTAACTTGGCTTGTCCGTTCAGGCGAAAATGCCTGCCTAATTTTAAAAGCCTGATATCATAAACGGCAAAATCGATCTTGTGCTTGATCAGGTCCCTGAGCCGTCCGGAAAACATCGGGTCAGTCAG
>JAQTUY010000021.1 GCA_028707105.1 Candidatus Omnitrophota bacterium
TGTGCGCTAATCTGGATATCATCGATTTTCCCCGCGCCACCAAACTTACCGCTTCTAATTTTATCCTTTATAAAGGCTGGGGAGCCCGCTTAGAACGCGCCCTGATCAATTTTATGCTGGATATGCATACCCAGAAGCATGGCTACCTGGAGATCTTCCCTCCCTTCCTGGTTAACCGTAAGTCTATGACCGGCACGGGCCAGCTTCCTAAGATGGAAGAGGATATGTATAAGTTAAAGGACGATGATCTATATCTTATCCCGACAGCGGAAGTCCCGGTTACCAATATCTTCCGCGATGAGATACTGGAAGAGAAGGATCTTCCGGTATATTATACTGCTTATACCGCCTGTTTCAGGAGAGAGGCCGGTTCTTACGGTAAGGATACCCGGGGCCTGATGAGGGTGCACCAGTTTGATAAGGTGGAGATGGTCAAGTTCGTCAAGCCCGAGAGCTCTTACTTTGAACTGGAAAAATTAGTCAAGGATGCCGAGGATGTCCTGCAGGCCCTGGAGATACCTTATAGGGTAGTGATGCTGGCTACAGGGGATCTCAGCTTTGCCGCGAGCAAGTGCTTTGATATTGAGGCTTACGCCTCAGGCGTGGATAAATGGCTGGAGGTCTCCAGCTGTTCCAACTTTGAGTCTTTCCAGGCCCGGCGCGCTAATATTCGTTACCGCCGTCCGGACAAGGTAGTGGATTTTGTGCATACCCTGAATGGTTCAGGAGTAGCTATGCCGCGCACAATGGCGGCTTTAATAGAGAATAATCAGCAGAAGGACGGCACGATCGTCATCCCGCCGGCCTTAAGGCCATATTGCGATGGAAAAGAAAGAATTTCTTAAGACCAGTAAAGAATATCTTAATGAACCTGCCCCGTCCAAGGAGCCTATCCTGCCTTCCAAGGCCAGGCTGGGGGACAGGATATTTAATATCATAAAATTCCTGCTGGGCATCTGTCTTTTGCCTTTTGTTTATTCCTCGACCGTCGCCTTTTTGGCGGAAATGGACGCGCTCGATGTGACCTTCGCGGATTATTTCTGGCGGGGGGTAATAAGCTTTGTAGTCATTTATCTTTTTGTATATGAGCCCGTGGCAATATACAATAAAGGACAGAAGATCTTAGAAGCAGTATTCCGGTTCTTCGCTCCTTTAGTAAAGGTAGCGCCTTATGTTCTGCCGATCTATACCATAATACTCTTGTTGATCTATTCTGCTTACGCCGCCATATCCGGGAGCTCCGTTGCCCTTAAATATTTTGTCTTCTTATTCGGGTTTAGCATTAGCTTGCATCTTATCTTCGGCGCCAAGTCCCTGCGTTCCCGGCAGGGTGATTTCCTGAAAGGAAACTATATATTCGGCTTCGGCCTTGTTTATATCATAAATATTTTTATCCTTGTCCTGGGTTTCAGCGTCCTGTTCAGCAAGTTCTCCGCTGTCAATTTTTGTAACGGCTCTTTACAGGCTGCCAAGGGTATTTTTGACGTCGTTTTTACCCAATTGTTTGTTTGCAGGTAACAGGAGGATTCTCTGGAGGCGTGGCTGAGCGGTTGTCCCGCTGGCGCGGGATTTCACTTGATCAGCCTAACGGCTGATGGTTGTGTTCAAAAAGCGGCGGTCTTGCGACTGAGCGAAGCGAGGGAGTCCCGCCGTTTACCGGATAGAAAAGTTTCAAGAGGCGGGAAAAACCGTTAGATTACTCATTGGTGGGGTGGCTGAGCGGTTGAAAGCGGCAGTCTTGAAAACTGTTGTGGGGATTCTTCTCCACCGTGAGTTCGAATCTCACCCCCACCGCCAGATTATAGTCAAGGCAGGATAGGGGAGGGGTACCGAAGTGGTCATAACGGGCCGCTCTCGAAAAGCGGTTGGGCCGTAAGGCTCACGTGAGTTCGAATCTCACCCCCTCCGCCAAAAAAAAGGAAAGCACATGGAAAGAGAAAGAATAAAATTTGAGAATGAGATCCTGGAAAAGCTGAAAGGCCATCTGACTTTACTGCAGGACAAAGCGGACAGGGACAGGATAATCTTTGCCATATTCCTTGAGATGTATAATACCGCCCAAGGCAAGGAATTGATCAAGCAGATGAAGGATATCGAAGTCGAGCGGCTGTTCAAGGAATTCCTTTCCTACGGCCTGATCGATGAATTTATCGCCGACCCGGCAGTAGAAGATGTCATGATCAACGCCCTGAATCCTATATTCATCCATAAGACAAAGATAGGGCTGATCAAGACCGACAAGAGGTTTACCAATCTTGATGAATTGAACCTTTTTATCAAAAAATTAATCATATTCTCCGGTAGGACCAAGCTGCACGCTATTAATAATGTGGAACTGCGCGATATACAGGGCCGTATCAATATCATATTTTCTCCTTTCGGGGCGCAGATAACTATTACCCGGGCGAAAGAACAGCCTTTGAGCATCGTCGAATTGATCGAGCTTAAGTCTTTATCCTGCGACCTGGCCGCCCAGTTGTGGATCTATGTCGAGGGCCTGGGTATAAAGCCGGCCAATATTATCCTTTCCGGAGGCCCCGGAAGCGGGAAAACAACGCTTCTTAACGCCCTGTTTAGTTTTATTCCCGCCAAAGACAGGCTGGTGGTCATAGAGGACACCCTGGAGTTGAATACCTCGCTTGAAGAGAATTGTTCGCGGCTGGAAAGCGATGAAGGTCTTTCCAGCGAGGACTTGGTCAAGAACAGCCTCAGGATGCGCCCGGATAGGGTCATCGTCGGAGAGGTCAGGGGCAGGGAGGCGGCCGATCTGATGACCGCGATGAATATAGGAAAATATTGCATGGGAACCATTCACGCCTCAACGGCCAGGGAAACCGTCATCAGGCTGCAGAATGAGCCGATGAACGTGCCTGAGGTCCTGATAAATCTGGTTGATGTTATCGTTATAATGAGAAGGTTCAATGTGCAGTCCGATGTTTACCGCGTTGTCGGTGAAGTAGTGGAGACTGCCGGCCTGGAAAAGAAGATAATCCTGCTTTCGCCTATCTGGGAATATGATTATTCCCGCAAGGAGTTTACCGAAATTTCGGTCAGCAGTATTTACAGGGATAAGCTGGCAAAGGTGAGCGGCATTACCGCCAAAGAGGTAATGGACGAGATAAAACGCCGCAGCCTCATATTGAAAACTATGCTTGATAAAGGGATTAAGACGATGCCGCAGGTCACTAAGTTCTGCCGGCAGTATTCCGAGAACCCTTTAGCGGTAATGCAGGAATTGGGCCTTACCTACGGCAAGCTTTTATAAATTTCTTATTGGAGAGGTCGCGTAGTCCGGTTTAGCGCGCACGCCTGGAGAGCGTGTAATCCGAAAGGATTCGAGAGTTCAAATCTCTCCCTCTCCGCCATTAATTTCCGAGCGGAGGTACGTATGGCCAAAGTAGAGTTTGTGCACTACAAAGAGAAAGAGATACTGCTGATTGATTTCTCAGGCACCCCGGATGATATATTGCCGACTATTGAGGCAGCTAAAGAGGTGATTTCCAAACAGCCTCCGAATTCGCTCCTGACGCTGACTGATGTGACCGATTCGAAGTTCAACAATGACGTCAGGGAACACTTAAAGACGTTTGTGGTCCATAATAAGCCGCATGTCAAGGCCGCGGCTGTCGTCGGCGTTACCGGGCTGAAGAAGGTCCTCTATACTGTTGTAGTCCAATTTTCCGGCAGGAACCTGCCGGCTTTTGACACTCTGGACGAAGCCAAGGAATGGCTGGTGAAGCAATAATATTATGAGCGAGAATATCGATAAAATAATATCCGATCAAAGGATTTTTTTTAACACGCAAAAGACCAAAGATCTTGATTTTAGGGTCCGGCAGCTTAAGAAATTAAGGTCTGCGCTTTACGAATTTGAGAGGGATTTATACGAAGCCTTAGCTAAGGACCTTCACAGGCCGAAGATCGAGACGTATGGCTCTGAGATAGGATATTGTTTAAATGAGATATCCGTAGTCATCAAGAACTTGAGAGCCTGGGCAAGTCCGGTCAAAGCTAAGGGCCCGAAGTTGTTTTATTTTGCTAAAGGTTCTATATGTAAAGAGCCGTTAGGGGTGGTCCTGATAATCGGCCCGTGGAACTACCCCCTGGGCCTGCTTATCACCCCGTTCATAGAGGCGATTGCCGCCGGCAATTGCGTGGTTCTCAAGCCCTCTGAAGTTTCTGTTAATACCGCCTTGGTCATCCAAAAGATGATCGAAAAGCATTTTGGCAAGGAGTATGTAAGCGTTATACAGGGCGGGCCAGAAGCAACCCAGGAATTGCTTAAGCGGAAATTTGATTATATATTCTTCACGGGCGGCGAGGCGGTCGGCAAGATCGTCATGAAAGCCGCGTCTGAAAATTTAACACCGCTTACATTGGAACTTGGCGGTAAAAGCCCCTGCGTGGTTGACGCCAATGCCCATCTTGAAAGAGCTGCTTCGCGCATATGCTGGGGAAAATTCATGAACGCGGGGCAGACTTGTATCGCCCCGGATTACCTGCTCGTTGACAGGAAGATCAAGGATCAGTTCGTCGATCTGCTCAAGATAAGAATAATCCAATTCTACGGGCGTAATGCCAACGAAAGCCCGAATTACGGCAGGATCGTTAACGAAAAACACTTTCGCAGGATCTGTGGATACCTCAGAGACGGCCATGTGGTCTTTGGCGGACAAACTGACCAGAAAGAACTTTACATCGCCCCTACGCTGATAGATAATATCAGTCTTAGCGCGCCGGTTATGCAAGAGGAGATATTCGGGCCCATCCTGCCGATCTTGGAATACACCGGTATAGAAGACGCGATTAGTTTCATTAATTCCCGGCCTAAGCCCCTGGCGTTGTACGTCTTTTCAGACGATAAGGTATTTGAAGAGAAAATGTTATCCGGGACGACTTCCGGCGGCGTTGCCGTAAATGATGTACTGCTCCACTCTAACTCTCCTTTTATTCCTTTTGGAGGAGTGGGCAGCAGCGGTTTTGGCAGGTATCACGGTAAATATGGCTTTGACGCGTTTTCCAACACCAGGAGCGTCTTAAGAAATACGGTTTTATTCGATAATTTCAGGTTTCCTCCGTACTTGAAGTTTGGATTACACATAATAAGGCACAATCTCAAATGAGCACCTAACTTACGGAGTGCAAAGCACGACGTAAGTTATTGTGCGAATTGATTTCTGCATAAGCAACACGGTCAAATGCAGGGATATAGAGATAATCTTCTTACGCGCCTGTAGCTTTAACGAGGTCATGGCTTACGGAACGAAGTGACGTAAGCCATTTGGCCGAGTTAATCCTTGCATCTACGAGCTGATTTCGTAAGAAATCAGTGAGTGCTGAGATGCAAGGACAACAGAGAATATAGTTTCACTGCGCCTGTAGCTCAATTTTAATGAGGCCACAACTTACGGAACGCAGTGAACGTAAGTTGTTGGCCGAATTAATCCCTGCACAAGAGCTTTACTGGTAAGTGCAGGGAGGATAGAGCACTAAATTTACTAGAGTTTTTCATGCGCCTGTAGCTCAATTGGATAGAGCACTTGCCTACGGAGCAAGTTGTTGCAGGTTCGATTCCTGCCAGGCGCACAATAATATAAAATTTAATGGGCAAAATTGACGAGATTTATATGTCCGAAGCCTTGAAAGAGGCCGGCAAGGCAGCCGAGCACGACGAAGTTCCGGTCGGCTGCGTGATCGTGCACGATCGCAAGATCATTGCCCGCGGCCACAATCAGGTCGAGAGGCTCAAAGATCCCACTGCCCATGCTGAGATGATAGCGTTAACGTCCGCGGCTAATTTCCTGAGTTCTAAATGGCTCAGCGACGCGACGCTCTATGTTACCATTGAGCCTTGTTCTATGTGCGCCGGAGCCCTGGTTCTTTCGCGTATCAGGCGGGTTGTTTACGGCGCCAAGGATCCTAAGACCGGAGCCTGCGGTTCGGTAGTAAATATAGCCAATCACAAGAAGCTTAATCACCGCGTCACAGTTAAAAGCGGGATCCTGGCAAAAGAATGCGGCGCATTATTGACGGAATTCTTTAAGAAAAAAAGAGCAAAAGCGTAAATTCTGGAGAGGTGGCAGAGCGGTCGAATGCAACTCACTGCTAATGAGTTGACCTGAGAAATCGGGTCCCTGGGTTCAAATCCCAGCCTCTCCGCCAACTGGGAAAGGGCGCTGTCTCGATAAGGCGACGGAAGGTCCCTTCCGTCGAGAAAACGAGGCGGCGCTCTTTTAAAATAAGGTTCGAACCGATTTTCTCAAGGAATTCCCTCTGTAATCCTAAATTTCCTTCCCTTACGGCGTATTCCGCTGCGTTTAAAGAAGTTACGAGAGCTTTCGCCGGTTCGAACCAGGAGCAACTCCCGCCAGCAAAATCCCGCGTAGATTCCTGCAATTTCTTCTTATCGTTAATGAAATCCGCCTTTTTTCGCTGGTATTCCTCGAGTGTGATCGTCCCTGCCAGGTAAATATCTATCAGCTTACTGACCTTATCGTCCTTGGGGAGAACTGGAAAAAAGATTGACATTTCCGTATAAAGTGTATATACTTATGTATAAGTAATGGCACAACCTACGGAGATATAATGAAAGCTAAAACAAATAAAATGGAAGCCTATCTTAAAAGTCATGGTGGAGTAGCGCGGTTTTCATCAATTCTAAGGGCCGGATTTCATCCAGACGCGCTTAGAAAACTGGAGAAAGAGAACAGGGTTGAGAAGATCGGGAGGGGGCTGTACCGGCTGACGAGCTATACTCTTGGCTCTCACCCGGACTATCTTCTTTCATCTCTTCAGGCATCTAAGGGAATTATTTGTCTTGTCTCGGCTCTTTACTTTCATAAGGCAACGACTGAGATACCGCGCGTTATAGATATTGCTATCCCATCAGGCGCGCGCGCTAATAGGATTAAATACCCGCCAGTAAAATTCTATCGTTTTTCATTTAAGGCATGGGAAACAGGCATTGAAAAATATGAGATTGCGGGACACGAGGTCAGAATTTACAGCCTTGCTAAAACGATCGCGGATTGTTTTAAATTCCGTAATAAGATAGGCACAGATGTTGCCAGAGATGCAGTCAAGGTTGCCGTTACGGAGAAGGGCGTAAAACCAAAAGAGATTATGTATTATGCTAAAATTTGCCGAGTTGATCGAATCATTAAACCTATACTGGAAGCCATACTATGAAAAAGGTTGTTACAAACATACAAGCCTCTATTCGGGATCGTCTCCGAAATAAGGCAAAAGAAACGAACCGCTCATTTGCCGAAATTCTACAGTATTATGGGATGGAAAGATTTCTCTATAGGTTCAGCCTTTCAGAATACGCTGATCAATTTGTATTAAAAGGGGCGCTCTTATTTACTGTATGGCAAATCCCCGATCGACGCACAACGCTTGATATTGACTTTTTGGGGCGTTATGACAATCAAGTTGCAAGTATTGAGACGGTAATAAAACATGTTTGCGATGTTGCCGTAGAACCTGACGGGCTTGTGTTTGACGTAAAGACGGTCCAAGGGCGCAAGATTAAGGAAGATGCCGATTATGAAGGCGTACGTGTGAAGTTTGTGGGATTCCTGGAGCGCTCACATGTTCCAATGCAGATTGATGTGGGTTTTGGTGATATTGTTTATCCCAGGACGAAGGCGATTGATTACCCCGTTATTCTTGATTTTCCAAAACCTCATCTAAAAAGTTATCCGGCGGATAGCGTTATTAGTGAAAAATTTGAAGCTATGATTAAACTGGGTCTCTTAAATAGCAGAATGAAGGATTTTTACGACATTTGGCTTATGATGCATCAGTTTGATTTTAATGGGTCTGATCTTACAGGGGCGTTGAGAAAAACATTTAATCATCGTAAGACCGATTTTCCGAAAGGGCAGCCAATATTTGCCGAAGAGATTTGTGATGAAAGATCCGATCGACAGGCGCTTTGGAAGATGTTTTTAAAAAAGGGAGATATTAAACACGCACCGGAGAAGCTGGCGATAACAGCACAAGAGATAGAGAATTTTCTTATTAAACCGTTAGATGCTATTAATAAGGCGCAGGAATTTGTAGGCGAATGGAAAGCTCCGGGGCCGTGGAAATGATGCCTTTAAAGACATACGCCATTGGAGATATTCATGGCGCTTGCAAGGTGATGCGAATAAAATTCTTTAATTCGTTATCCTAACATCGTCTGATCTTTTGTTGGTGCGCGGGAGATACGCCAGCGCCCCCAGGCGCGGTTAAATAGATCATTCTTAAAATATGGTTTGGACGGTGGTATAAACCCACCGCCAACTGGGAAAGGGCGCTGTCATCAAAGCGGTAGGTGGGAAACCGCAAGTCCCGGATAACGCGTCGGTTGCTGATCATAAGTGTTCGGGTACGCCTAATCTATTCAAGAATATTTGGTAGTATGAAATTACGAGGCTAAGAAAACTTTGCCGATTATACCCGAGTTCAATTGACCCCATCTTGGTATCCCGATATAATCATACATCAAGTAAATTGTTTTTCTGGCATTGTACCGGATAGATAGAAAATAAGAAGGGGGTGATTTAGATGCCGAATAGAGACGGAACAGGTCCAAGGAGCGGTTCAAGAGGAGCAAGGGACGGAAGAGGACAAGGTAAGGGAAGATCTTCAGGAAAAGGGATAGGAAAAAAGAAGGGCGGAAGAAAAGGAAACTGTTGATAAGGTTGTCTGATTTTCAAGCTCTTGTCTGATAAAATAACGGATTAAAGGGACAGTCCCCAGTGGGATTGCCCCTTTTTTGTCGGATTTGAGGCGGATTTTAGTTGAGAATATGTACAAAAATGCTACAATATATTTATCATAAAAATGATAGTGTTTATCCTTTATTTTTTAATGATAATTGGCAGTTTTAAGCGTATAAGACCAGGGAACGCTTTGGGTTTTAGAAACGTATCCTGGTTTTATGTTTTAAGCGGCGCTGGCGATTAAGCATATTTTACCTGAAGCCGCTATCCCTAACGCGTTATTCGCGACCTGGTGCATTATCAGCGCCGCATTTCTTGCCGGCATCTGGTCGGCGAAGAAAGCTTAGCTTAAAAAAATAATAAACTAAGGAGGATCTAATGGACGTCTTATTAAAGAAAATACTGGAAGCTCCCGGTATCCCGGGTTATGAAAGCCAGATCGCCAAAATCATGCATGATGAGTTCAAGAAGACTTGCGCTGACGTGCAAATAGATAATTTCGGCAATGTGATCGCCTGTAAAGGCAAGGGTAAAACGAAGATCATGCTTGCCGCGCATATGGACGAGATAGGCCTGATGGTCAAGCACATCACCAAGGACGGGTTCCTCTATTTCATAAAGATCGGGGGGATAGACGACAGGATCCTGCCCGCCCAGAGGGTGATAGTCAAAGCTAAAAAAGGCGACTGCTTCGGGATAGTCGGCACCAAGCCGCCGCACCTGCAGAAAGAAGAAGACAGGAAGAAGCCGCTTAGATATGAGGATATGTTCATCGATATCGGCTGCGGAAGTAAGGAAGAGGCGGAGAAAAAAGTAGAGGTCGGTGACGCGGTAGTCTTCGAGCCTAATTCGGGGATATTAAACGGCAAGTTATATTACGGCAAGGCTGTAGATGACAGGATCGGCTGCTTCGCGCTGATCAAGATAATGGAAAAGCTAAAGGTAAACGCGCAGGTTTATGCCGTGGCCACGACTCAGGAAGAGGTTGGTTTAAAAGGCGCGCGCACCTCGGCGTTTAAGATCGACCCTGATTACGCCCTGGCCATAGACACCAATGCCGCCGGAGATACTCCCCAGATAACTGAGCGCGAGTCTGCTTTGAAGCTTGGCGCCGGGGTTGCCATCACCATTATCGAGGCATCCGGGAGAGGCCTGATAGTAAATGAGAAAATGAAAGACATTTTAATAGATACCGCTAAGAGAAACAAGATCAAATACCAGATAGACGTTATCGAAGGCGGTATGACAGACGGCGCGATCATCCACATGAACAGAGAAGGCGTCCCTACCGGGGTCTTAAACGTACCTACCCGTTATATCCATTCGCCGACCGGAGTTTTCCATATTGACGACTTAGATGCTGCCGTGGATCTGGCTGTTAAGGCGGTTGAGTGCCTGGCTAAGTAAACATACCCGGTACCCCAAGTAAATTACAACTATGAAACATCATTTAAAAGAGGGCGGGATGGCGGAAGTACTCGCTATCTCCCTGCCGATGGTCATTTCTCATGCCTGCGATACGGTTATGGTCTTTACCGACCGCCTGTTCCTGGCGCGGCTGGACCCTGAGCTGATGAATGCTGCTTTGGGCGGGGGATTGACCGCTTTTATGATGATCTCGTTTTTCGTCGGCCTGGTAGGCTTTACGACCGCGCTGGTGGCCCAGCACTTGGGCGCCGGAAAGAAGAAAGATTGCGCTGTAGTGCTCACGCAGGCGCTTATCTTCTCCTGCTGTGCCTATCCGCTTATCCTTCTTTTGCGTCCGGCAGCCTATTGGCTTTTCGGTTTTGTGGGCGTGGGAGCGGAGCAGCTTGGCCCGCAGACCTTATACCTCAACATCCTGCTTTACGGTTCGATCATCAGCCTGGCGCGGATGGCCCTTAGCGGATTCTTTTCCGGTATCGCCCGCACCAGGATCGTTATGGCTGCCTCAGTTGCCGCCATGTTCACCAATGTGGGCCTGGATTATGTGTTTATTTTCGGCAAGTTCGGTTTTCCGGCCATGGGTATCCGGGGTGCGGCGTATGCCACTATCCTGGGAGGCGTTGTCGGCTTGATCATTTTGTCCACCGCCTACTTTAGCGGGCGTAACCGTAAAGAATATAGCATTGAGAATTCCTTCCGTTTTGATAAGGCGCTGGCGGGAAAGCTTCTGCGGTATGGCACTCCTACGGGATTTGAGATGTGCCTGAATATCATCGCCTTTAACGTTATGATCATGATGTTCCATTCCCTTGGCCCGGCAACCGCTACTGCCGCTACCGTAGTCTTCAACTGGGATTTTGTCTCTTTTGTGCCGCTGATCGGCATAGAGATCGGCGTGACCAGCCTGGTGGGCAGGTATATGGGCGCCGGGCATCCGGATAAAGCCCATCATTCGGTGATGTCCGGGCTGAAGCTGGGAATTACCTACTCGGTATTTATTTTTATTCTTTTCATCGGCTTCCCCGGCAGGCTGGTGGATGTTTTCCGGCCGGCTGTGGCGAGCGCGGTCTTTGCCTCTGCCGTGCCTACGGCGGTATTTATGGTTCGCCTGGCCTCGGTGTATGTGCTGGTTGAAGTCATGCTTTGCGTATTCATCGGCGCCCTGCGTGGGGCAGGTGATACGTTTTGGGCCATGCGTACGTCGGTTATCCTGCATTGGTTGATGGTCATTGTGCTGGCACTTATTTTGCGCGTCTTGCGCCTGGCGCCGGAGATCGGCTGGGCGGCAATGGTCTTTTTCTTCCTGGTGTTCTCGGCTGTCGTGTTTATGAGGTACCGCGAGGGAGAATGGAGGAAGATCCGTATTGTGGAGCCGGTTGTCCCGCCGGAGATGATCCCCGATATAGGAGAGGTATAATCCTTCTATTTTCTAAGCTATTCTTTGATATAATATGAATGTCAGCGCCGGTTTGATCTTCTGCGTTAGAAGATGCATAGGAGTAAAAATGACGGATGTAAAAAAGAACAAAGAGAAGAAAAATAAAAATAAATTGACCAATTCATCTAAGGACCTGATTTTTATCGGTATTGTTGCCGTTTTTGTATTTATTTTCTCGTATTTTTTCAATATATTTGTATTTCTTGCGGAATTTGTTCAGAAGTATCCTCATACGGTGACTTATATCGATGAAATTGTAATGCTCCTTTTTACCCTATCTATCGGCTTTGGTGTTTTTTCCTGGCGCAGATGGGTGGAGTTAAGTAAGGAAACCGCTGAACGTATAAAACTGCGCGAAGAGCTCCTGGTGATCGCTAATACCAAAGCGGAGGCAGAAACCATTATCAACAGGCAGCTTCACGCTGAGATCGAACAGCGCAAGGATATCGAGGAAAAATTAAAAAACCTGGCCAGTCACGATGAGCTTACCGGCTGCGCCAATTTTAGGATGACGATGGATCTCCTGGAGCATGAGATCGCCCGCGCCAGGCGCTATCAAAAGCAGTTTACGGTAGTCATGATCGATATCGACGATTTTAAGGCGATCAACGATGAGTATGGCCATCTGGCAGGTAATGATGTCTTAATAGCTTTTGCCCGTGTCATTAAAAGCAGTGTCAGAAGCATCGATACCGTAGGCAGGTACGGCGGAGAGGAGTTTATGATCATCCTTCCCGAATCAGACCCGGATCATGCTTTAGTCGTCCTGGAGAGGATCAGGAGTAATCTTAAGCAGACCAGGATAAGTTCGCCTCATCTGGAAAACGCGAAAGACTTCCTGTTGCAATTCAGCGCGGGAATAGCGGTCTTCCCCTATAACGCCAAAGACCTCAAGGAATTGATCTGGGTGACAGACAGCGCCCTGCGCCAGGCTAAACAGGAAGGCAAAAACCGGACAGTAGTGGAAAGGAGAAAGTTTATAAGGCTCGATCCCCTGCCGGGCACCAGGATAGAAATAGTAGATACTTTTGGAAAAGAAACCGGTAAGGACCTGAAGATAGACAATATCTCCAAAGAAGGGATGTTGTTCCATTCTACGCAGGATATCCGTGATAAAGATTTCTTATGCCGCATACATTGTCCTAAAAATAAGTCTCCATTTAATCTTACTTGTAAAGTAAAATATAAGGGTAAGATAGAGGGTGAGCTATACCGCATAGGCGCTTATTTCCAGGATATGTCCGAGAATATGAAAGAAAGACTATTAAGCTGTATCGAGCCCCCCAGAGAATCGAACTAAAAGCTCTGTTTTAGCCTGCGTAATTCCTCTACTTTAAGGGCATATTTCTGTTATAATATGGTCTAAAGAAGCGCAATTTGAAAGGATATCTATGCTTTGGGAAATTATAGGCTTTTCGGCAGCATTCTTGACCATGTTCGGTTTTCTGCCGCAGGTGATCAAAATATACCGCACTAAATCCGTGAATGACCTGAGTTTGCTGGCCATTATACAGTTCTTATTGGGCATCCTTCTCTGGCTGGTTTACGGTATCCATCTGAAGAACCCCGTAATAATCCTGGCCAACAGCGTCACTTTAGTCATCTTGATAGCGGCCCTGGTCTTGTTTTTTAAATACAGTTCAAAGACCGCCAAGAGCTAAAAAGAGAGAAAATACAAAACGGAGCGTTTATGAAGACAGCGATCTATTACTTTTCAGCTACAGGAAATTCTCTGGTTGTGGCTAAAGACCTGGCATTGGAACTTGGAGATACCGAAATAGTTCCCATGACCAAGGCATTGGGATCAGGCGGGGAAGCCTTTTATGACGCCGTGGGGTTCGTTTATCCGGTCTATATGTTCGGCCTGCCGCTCATAGTGGCGCAGTTCCTTAAGAACGTCAAAATAAAGCAGGGGGCTTATGTTTTTAGCGTGGCCACCCTGGGAGGATTACCGGGGAGGCCGCACGCCCTGACCGGAGAGATACTTAAAAAGCGGGGCCTAGGATTAGACGCCGGTTTTTTAATAAGGATGCCCGGTAATTATATCGTGCTCTACGGGGCAATGCCTAAAGAACATCAGCAAAAGCTGTTCGAAAAGGAAAAGGCGCGGATAAAAGATATAGCTTGCCATCTGCGCGAGCAAAAACGCGGCCTTATCGAAGAAGGCAATCTTTTGCTAAATCTCCTGTTTTATAAGCTGTTATACCGGCGGGGCACAGCGCGTATTCCTTTATCGGGAAAGAATTTCTGGGCCGCTGATTCCTGCACTAAATGCGGACTTTGCGCCAAAGTCTGCCCGGTCGCCAATATTGAATTGCCTGACGGGCGCCCCAGATGGCTGGACCATTGCCAACATTGTATGGCTTGCCTGCAGTGGTGCCCTGTAGGGGCTATTGAATACAAAAAAATAAGCGCAGGCAGGAAGCGCTACCGTAATCCTGATATAACCGCGCGGGATATTATGGAGCAAAGATAGGTAAGCGATCAGATATGTATATTTTAGGCATTTCTTCATTTTATCACGATAGCGCCGCCTGCCTGTTAAAAGACGGGGAGATAGTTGCTTCCGCGCAAGAGGAACGTTTTACGCGCAAGAAGCACGACCACAATTTTCCTTCTAACGCTATTCATTGGTGTCTGGGCTTTGCCGGTATCACTGCCGCGGAGCTGGGCCTGGCGGTCTTTTACGACAAGCCGCTGATTAAATTTGAGAGGATACTCAAGAACAGTCTGGCTTTTACCCCTTCGGGAGTAAAGGAATTTATCCTGGCTGCGCCCTTATGGTATAAACAGGACCTGCGTATCGCGGATCTGATCAAAGGGGAATTAGGCTATAAGGGAAAGGTCGTTTTTTCCAGCCGCCATGAATCGCAGGTTGCCGCGGCCTTTTATCCGTCTCCGTTCCAGGAGGCGGCTTTTTTGATCGTTGACGGTGCTGCTGACCGGCAGACGGTCAGTTTTGGGACCGGCAAGGGCAGGGATATAAAAATACTTTCTTCGATGAGTTTTCCGCATTCACCGGGCCTGTTGTATTCGGCTTTCACCCACTACGCGGGTTTCAAGGTGAACTCCGGGGAATATAAGCTGATGGGGCTGGCGCCATATGGCCAGCCTAAATACGCGGATCTAATCCTGGATAACCTTATAAGCTTAAAAGATGACGGCACATTTAAGCTGGATACGCGGTATTTTAATTATTCCAATGGAGTAATGCTGACAAACCGCCGGTTTGAAGAGTTGTTCGGCGGCCCTCCCAGAAAGCCGGAGACGGAAATAACCCAAAAAGATATGGATGTGTCCGCATCGATCCAGCAGGTAACTGAAGAGATCATCCTGCGTATGGCCAGGCAGGCGCGTAAGGTCACCGGCCAGGATAAGCTTTGCCTCGCCGGCGAGGTCGCCCTTAATTGCGTTGCCAACGGCCGTATTTTAAGAGACGGTTGTTTTAAGGAGATCTGGGTCCAGCCGGCAAGCGGCGATGCCGCGGGGGCATTGGGGGCGGCATTTGTGGCCTGGCACAAGCGCCTGGGGAATAAACGGCAGGCGGACGATAAGAATGACCGGTTGAAAGGTTCGTTCCTGGGCCCGTCTTTTAGCGATGAATATATTGAGGATCTTTTGAAAAAGAACGATATACCATATAGAAAATTAGCATATCCGGATATTCCGCAGGCAGTAGCGAACCTTATCGAGCAAGATAATGTAATAGGCTGGTTTGAGGGGGCGTTGGAATTCGGTCCCCGGGCATTAGGGGCGCGTAGTATCCTCGCCGACGCCCGCAATAAGGAATTACGCTCAAGAATGAACCTGAAGGTGAAGTTCAGGGAATCCTTCCGTCCTTTTGCTCCTACTGTCCTGGCAGAGTACGCCTCGAAGTGGTTTGACCTGGAGTGCCAAAGCCCTTATATGCTCCTGGTGGCGCCGGTGAGAGAAGAGGCTCGTTTGGCTATCCCGGCGGTTACCCACGTGGACAATTCAGCCAGGATTCAGACTATTAAAAGAGAAACTCACCCGCTTTATTATGATACCATCGACGCTTTTTACAAAAAGACGGGTTGCCCGGTAGTGATCAATACTTCGTTCAACGTCAGGGGAGAGCCTTTAGTTTGCAGGCCCGAGGACGCTATCAGGTGTTTTATGCGCGCGGAGATGGATTATCTGATAATGGGGTGTTTTCTGCTGGATAAACGGCACCAGAAGCCGGTTGAAAACGACAAAGACTGGCAGAAAGGGATCGAGCCGGATTAAGCCCTTTTTGCACTAATTATTTATTGTTTTAAGGCAAAAAATGTATATAATATTTAATTTAACCACCGGTTTGATGGGCGCCTGAAGCGCGCCCTGGTGAGTAAAGGAGATAAGAAGATGTCGTGTTCCAGGAAACAAAAAAAACAAAAAAAGGCTTTAGTAGTGATCAATTGCGATGAATGTAAGACCCAGGCGGATTGTTGCCGGACCGGAAGCTGGGTGGACCTGGAAGAGGCGAAAAAAATCGCCACTTTGGGCCTTAAGGGTGAGTTTTTCCAGCTGGAGAAGAGCAAAAAGTTCCCTTCCGGTTACAGGATCGGCACCAGCTATGACTGTAATCCCTGTACTTTTTTGGATCCTGACGGGCTTTGCTCGATCCATAAAATAGATTATGCCTTAAAGCCGCACAGCTGTAAGGAATTTCCTTATGAAGACGGAAAATTAGCCCCGCATGTCAATTATTTATGCACCTTGTATAGGAATAAACGGAAGGCGATGAAGAAGGCTGCCGCTAAGAAGCAGGAGGCAAAATGATAAGAAAGTTTGTATTCGCGTTGTTTCTCGCGTTTGTTATTACCTCTACCTTAAAAGGAGTATCCGCCATGGATAAACAGACAGTGGTCCTGGAAACCACCCAGGGGACAATAGAGATAAAATTAATGCCGCAGGCGGCGCCCAAGGCCTGTGAGAATTTTAGCAAGCTGGTTGAAAAAGGCTATTATGACGGGCTGATCTTTCACCGGGTGATCAAGGGCTTTATGATACAAGGCGGGGATCCTACGGGGACAGGCGCGGGCGGAGAGTCGGTATGGGGTAAGCCGTTTGAAGATGAGGTCAGTTCAGACGTTCAATTTGATAAACCCGGCGTCCTGGCTATGGCCAATGCCGGCCCGGGGACAAACGGAAGCCAGTTTTTCATTACCGTCGCCAAGACGCCCTGGCTGAATATGCACCATACTATCTTCGGAGAGGTCGTTTCCGGCTATGACGTGGTCCAGAAGATCGAGAATATCGAAACCG
>JAQTUY010000145.1 GCA_028707105.1 Candidatus Omnitrophota bacterium
TCGCGGGGGTCATGCTCGACCCAGCCGGGCCTGGGAAAATACTGCGGGAATTCCTGGTAGGCGCTGACAACCTTGCGTCCGTCCTTATCGTAGATGACCGCGCGGCTTCCGGTCGTCCCCTGGTCTATGGCTAATATATACTTCAACTTACGGATCCTTATTAGATCTTCTTATTGACCCAGTTTAGAACATCGTCAAATACCTTTTGCCTCTCCAGCTCAATAGGCAAAGAATGCAGCAGCTCCGGATATTCAATGATCTCTTTATCCTCAGCCTTCATGCCGCCAAAGACCTTCCTGACCAGGTTCTCATCTACTAAATAATCCTTCCCGGAGGCCATAAAAAGTACGGGGACCTTAAGATCGTTTTTCCGGGCCATGGCGCGCAGCTGTTCGATGAGGATGCCGATCAAAAGCCCGGATGTAGCGAAGCGGTGCTCCGCGGGATTAGCGTCCATCACCTTTTGATACTCCGTATCCTTGGTGCACATCTTAGCGTCAAAGGGCATCTTGAACTGTTTACGCCTATCATATAAAAGCGAAGCAAATATCTGAAGATAAGTTAACGCGGAAAACTTCATCGCCGAGCCAAAAGCAGGGACCATACAGACTGCTCCGCTTAGAATGCGCGGTTCTTTAAGAGCGAAAACAAAAGCGATCAACCCGCCCATGCTCTCCCCGACCAGGATGATCTTCTTTCCGGGATTCTCCTTTTTTATTATCGCGCTAAGCGCGCGCAGGTCATTATAATAAACATTAAAAGAATCGATATGCCCCTTTAGCTCCTTTGTCTCACCGAACCCCTTAAGTTCGATGGCATAAAGAGAAAAATTCTTCTCCTTAAAATAATCGGTAAAAAATCCCCACCTGGCGCTATGGCCGCCCATGCCGTGGACCAGTAAAAATACCGCCCTGGGGGAATCTACCTGCCATTGCCTGTAAAGTATGCCGCTCTCTGGATCAGCTTTAATAGGTATCATGATATTATTATAACACTAATCTACCATTTATTATAACGAATACGCGAGGGATCAAAACGGTCGACGGGCCGGTTCTTCTCCGCCGCCGAATAACCTATGGGAATGAGAGCGAACGGCACGATATGCTCCGGGATCCCCAGGAGCCTGCGCATCCCCTCCACTCTGTCGTCCCGCGGATAAAGCCCGGTCCATACGGCCCCCAATCCATGGTGCGCGACAGCGATCAGTATGTTCTCCACCGCGGCCGAGCAATCCTGCACCCAGAAACCTTTATGCACTTCCTTCTCCAGGTCGCCGCAGACAAGTATGGCCACCGGAGCCTTCTTGACCATAGCGGCATGTTTATGAAACGTAGGGATCTCATCTAATATCTTGCGCTCGTTGATGACGATAAAATGCCAAGGCTGCTCATTCCCTGCCGATGGGGCGCACATCCCGGCATTAATGATCTCCCTGACCGTATCCTCAGGGACAGGCTGCGGCGTAAACACGCGGATACTGCGGCGTTCCAGTAAAGCTTTCATTCCCGACCTCCTTGATCACCATTTAAAATACCGGCTATTACGAACCGGTCTGGTGTTTCTCCAGCGGCTGCCCCGTCTTTTTATCAATACGGATAAAGGCGTTACGGCCCAATGTTCCCCACCTGGTATGAATATCCCAGTAAAGCCCTTTATCCACGATATTCACCCGCGTCCACTCCCAGCCCTCTTTCCTGCAGATCTCCTGAGCCGTAGCCAAGGCCTGGTCTTTTGAGATCCCTCCGGTTATACCGGTAAGATTGATTATGACCGGATTAGATGAAACTGACAGACGCTCGATCTTCCGGATAAATTTATTCGCCTCCCTTATTTTTCCCTCTCTCTTCCTCCAGAATTCGTTGCTCTTCCTGCCTGCCCAGAGATCATCCTCGTAGAGGCCAAACCACTGCGATTCCTTCTTGGCATCGGTCGAATAAGAAAAAATAACCGTGCAAGAACCTGCCGGCAGGTCTTTGGCTTTATCCAGGCGGTAACCGCCGGGATAAAACTCGATCGTCTCTGAAGGCTTAAGACGGGCAAACCCGTCTTTGAAAAGCGGATCTACCGTTTTACACGCCACTTGCGAGTCCTTTACCGGCTGGCCCTGCTCATCCAGGACTTCAAACATGCAATAAGGATACCGGTAAGCCTGTTCCGAGCCTTCCTGGGGCGTGGCAATCCATATGGGCTTCTGGGAATTATTGGTCAATTTAACGCCGATCTTAATCGCGTCTCCGACCGCGTAAACATCCCGGTCAGGGCTGATAGTAATACTTAAAGGGCTTTGGGCCTCCTGGCAATAAGCAGCGCAGGTTAAAAAAAACATGGCAAGTGCCGCTACCAAAAATCTCATAATCCTCCCCTTTTTTAGTTTTGTAAATGTTTCTTTCGCTTATCTTTTTTGTTTGATGCTGGCGCCTTTGATAAAGCCTGCCGATCCGCACAAACCTATTCCCCGATTATCTTGATCAAAACACGCTTCTTGCGCTGCCCGTCGAATTCACCATAAAAGATCTGCTCCCAAGGCCCAAAATCCAGTTTACCGCCGGTAACGGCGACTACCACCTCCCTGCCCATAACCGTCCTCTTTAAATGGGCGTCGCCGTTGTCTTCGCCGGATAAATTATGCTTATACTTATCCTTGCCATATGGGGCTAATCTCTCAAGCCAGGCCGAAAAATCCTGATGCAAACCCCCTTCATCGTCATTTATAAACACGGAGGAGGTTATATGCATGGCATTGACCAGGCAAAGGCCCTCTCTGATGCCGCTTTTTAAAAGGGCCTCTTCCACCTGGGGAGTAATGTTGATGAATCCCATCCTGCCCGGGGTGTTAAACCACAAATATTGCTTATAAGATAACATACGGCATTAAGATGTTAAAAAACCGCCAGCTTGATTTCGTTTGCATTGCAGCTAGCTATATGTTAACATAAAATAATGTACAGTAAAATAAAAAATAAGGTCGAAAGCGAGCTTGCCGGATTTGTAAAAGAGATGGAAGGCCTCTACTCATTAAGCTCCATTTCATCTTTACTATCTAAAAATATCAAAGATTTTATTCTGCGCGGCGGCAAAAGGGTCAGGCCCGTGCTTTTCATCATGGGATACCTGGGATTCAACGAAAAACCCGCTCCCGGGCTATACAGAAGCGCCCTCTCCATAGAACTGCTGCATGACTTCATGCTTATCCACGACGACATCATCGATAAATCCGATACCCGGCGCGGAAAGCCGTCCATGCACCGGCTTTTTAAAGACCAGCTGAGAGATCATAAAAGTTTAAAGTTCTCCGGGGAGGACCTGGCGATCGTGACCGGCGATGTCTTATATGCCATGGCCCTGCATGTTTTCTTATCCGTGCGGGAAGAACCGGCGCGCAAGGAGGCAGCCTTAAAAAAGATAATAAAAGCCGCCCTGTATACGGGAAGCGGAGAATTCCTGGAATTGATAAACGGCCTGAAAAACCTGGATAAACTTACGCGCGAAGATATTTATAAGGTATACGACCTGAAAACCGCCAATTATACTTTTGCTTCCCCCCTATCGGCGGGAGCTACCCTGGGCGGGGCGGCCAATGAAGAAGCCAGCCTGATCTACAAATACGGCATCTACCTGGGCAGGGCCTTCCAGATCAAAGACGATATCCTGGGTTTGTTTGAAAATGAGAAAAAAACGGGTAAATCCAGCCTGGCGGATATAAAAGAAGCCAAAAAGACCATTCTCATCTGGAATGCTTACAAAAATTCGGGCCGTCAAGAAAAACGTATCATAGAGAAGATCCTTGGAAAAAAGAATGCCGGCAGGGCAGACTTACTTAAGATCCGTAAGATCGTCAGGGATTCCGGGGCCCTGGATTACGCGAAAAACCAGATCAACGAACTGCTGGGCAGCGCCCGGTCCGTTATTAAGACATCCGCCATACGTCCCAGATACAAAGATTTCCTTATCAACTATTCAGAGAAAGTCCTGCGGTCATAAAAAGGAAAGTTT
>JAQTUY010000146.1 GCA_028707105.1 Candidatus Omnitrophota bacterium
AGCCGCTGGTTAAACAGGCAGTCGGTGTTCAGGAGATCGCCGTAGAGACAGCCAAGTTTTCTCATCCTGAAAAATCCCGCATCACTAAAACTTTTTCCCGCGAACTGCCGGCGCATTATGAACAGGATAAGATGGTCCTTTTGGTGCGCGACCCCTGGTGGTTATATACTTACTGGGAATTAAAACAGGGGACGGTAGAAAGATTGAAGTCCGAACTTAAGGATGAGTTCTATAAGGCCAAGCGTATCCTCAGGGTTTATGACGTAACCAATATTATTTTTAACGGCGCAAACGCGAACCGTTTTTTTGATATCGAGATACATGAATTTGCCAACAACTGGTATATTGACGCCGGCAGCCCGGGAAGGTCCTGGTGCGTGGATTTTGGCCTGAAGCTGTCCAACGGAAAATTCATCACCATCCTGCGTTCTAATGTCGTGCAAACTCCGCTGGACGGGCCATCCTGGATCACTGACGAAGAATGGATGATCCCCGACGATATGTTTGCCCGGCTTTACGGTATGGGATTTGGCCAGGGCAAGAGTTCTCCCGTAGGAAAATCCTGGAGAGAAAGGCTGGTCAGTTCTCACGGCCTGGCTTCTATGGCTAGTCCGGTAAAGAAGCCGCAGAAAAAAGGTTTTTGGCTTAAAGTGGACTGCGAGCTGATCGTTTACGGCGCAACCGAGCCTGACGCCAAGGTCACGGTCCAGGGTAAACCGATAGCTTTAAGACCGGACGGGACATTTACTTTGCGTTTTGCTCTTCCCGACGGAAAACAGGTGATCCCGGTGAAAGCCGTATCCGCGGATAAGACAGATGAACGCGTTATAACTCCGATCGTCAACCGGGAAACTAGATAATATGTCTAAAGGATACCTCTGCTTAGTTTTACACGGGCATCTGCCGTATGTGCGGCACCCTGAACACGAAAATTTCCTGGAAGAAGACTGGCTCTACGAGGCGATCACCGAGACCTATGTGCCGCTCATTTTGGTCTATGAGAGGCTGGTTGAGGACAGAATAGAGTTCCGAATCACCATGACCTTGAACCCGACTTTGATCCCCATGCTCTCCGATACGCTGCTCCAGGAGAGGTACCTTAAGCATATCAACCGGCTCATCGAATTAGCGCATAAGGAAATAGAACGGACCCGCTGGCAGCCGGAATTTCATAATCTGGCGCTGATGTACCTGTCCGAATTTACCAAGGCCCGGGATACATTTTTAAAATATAACCGTTCCCTGGTAAGCGCTTTTAAGCATTTTCAGGACCTGGGGAAGTTAGAGATCATTACCTGCGGAGCGACTCACGGTTATTTCCCGCTGATGGATGTCTGTAAAGAATCAGTGCGCGCCCAGGTAAAAGTTGCCGCCAGCCACTACGAAAGCGTTTTCGGCAGGAAACCCCGGGGCATCTGGCTTCCCGAATGCGGTTATTATCCGGGCCACGACGCAATATTAAAAGAGGCCGGGATCCGTTATTTCTTTTCGGATGCCCACGCTATCCTGCACGGTTCGCCGCGCCCCAAATACGGAGTTTTTGCTCCGGTTTATTGTAAAGGAACGCAGGTCGCCTGTTTTGCCCGGGACCTGGAATCTTCAAAACAGGTCTGGTCGTCGATAGAGGGCTACCCGGGAGATTACAATTACCGCGAATTTTACCGCGATATAGGTTTTGACTTGGAGTACGATTATATTAAGCCCTATATCCACCCCGACGGGGTAAGGATCAATACGGGGATAAAATATTACCGGATCACCGGTTCGGGTAACCGTAAAGAGGCTTATGTCCCGCATTGGGCGCAAAATAAAGCCGCGGAGCAGGCGGGTAATTTTATGTTCAACCGCCAGAAGCAGGTAGAATACCTTTATGATTTTATGGGCAGAAAGCCCATTATTGTTTCTCCGTATGACGCGGAATTATTCGGACACTGGTGGTATGAAGGCCCGCTGTGGCTGGAATTTTTGATCCGTAAGATCGCCTGTGACCAGGATGAGATAAGCCTGACTACCGCCGTGCAGTATTTAGAGGAGAACCCGCGCAACCAGGTCATTACGCCTTCAATGTCCAGCTGGGGATGGAAGGGTTATAGCGAGATGTGGCTGCAGGGCACAAATGACTGGATCTACCGGCATCTGCACATTGCTTCGGATAGGATGACGGAGTTGGCCAGGAGTTATAACAGCGTGAACGGTTTAACCCGCAGGGCGCTGAACCAGGCTTTACGCGAATTATTATTGGCCCAGAGCTCGGATTGGGCGTTTATCCTGGGAACCGGAACGCATACGGAGTACGCCTTGCGCCGGACCAAGGACCACCTTTTGAGGTTTAACCGCCTTTACGAAGATATTAAATCTAATTCCGTAGACCAGGATTGGCTGGCGGATATAGAATACAAAGATAATATCTTCCCCGGCATAGATTATAAAACACACCAGTGATAGATAAGAATAATATCCCTGAACATATCGCGATCATTATGGATGGCAATGGCCGTTGGGCCAGGGCGCGTTCTCTCTCGCGCACTGCCGGGCACCGCGAAGGGATAAAGAGAGTCAAGGAGATCGTGAAGGCGGCAACAGAGGCGGGGGTCAAGGTGATCACGCTCTTTGCTTTTTCCGCCGAGAACTGGTCCAGGCCCAAGAATGAGATCAGCGCCCTGATGCGCTATCTGCATGATTTTCTGGGCCGCGAAATCCGGGAGTTACATAAAAAAAATATCCGTTTTCTGGTTATTGGCCGGGCCGAGCCTTTGCCCGCTTCTATCCTGAAAAAAATAAAAGAGGCAGAGCAGCGGACTAAAGGTAATACCGGCCTGACTTTAGTCCTGGCCTTAAACTACGGGGCCAGGCAGGAGATAGTTGACGCAGTTAAAGATTTGGTTAACGATACTTTAGCGGGTAAGGCCGAGGTCAAGGAACTGGATGAGGCGGCATTGAGCCGTTATCTTTACACAGCCAAATTGCCCGACCCCGACCTCTTGATCCGCACCAGCGGCGAAAAGCGCTTGAGTAATTTTCTGCTCTGGCAGCTTTCTTACGCCGAGCTGTATTTTACGGATAAATTCTGGCCGGATTTCGGAGCCGAAGATTTAAAAGAGGCGATCGAGGATTACCGGTCGAGAGAGAGGCGCTTCGGAGGCATATAAAATGTTGACTAAAAGGATCATTACTTCTGCTTTGCTTATCAGCATGATCGCCGGGGTCCTGTTTATTGACTGGCTCTGCGGCCTGGTCGTTACTCTTTTTATTATCGGCGGCCTGTATGAATTTTTCAGTATGCTGGATAAGAAGGGGATAAACGCGTATAAATATTTTGGCATCGGCTTAGGGGTGGTTATTCCGTTATCCACGATGTCCCGTTTTGAGCTGACTAAAGGCTGGGAATTCCTGTTTATTGTCCTGGCTTTATTGTTCCTCATCCTTATGCAGTTCAAGCGCCGCCGTAATTCCGGCGCTATCGTGGATATATCCACGACCATATTCGGGATAATCTATGTTTCCTGGTTCTTTAGTTTCCTGATCAAGATAAGGTACCTGGAAGGCGGGATGGGCTTATTGGCGGCGGTTTTATTGATTACCAAATCCGGGGACATCGGGGCGTATTTGATCGGCAGTCGCTTTGGCAAGAACGCGCTTTTGCCGCGGATCAGCCCGAAGAAGACAGTTGAAGGCGCTGCCGGCGGCCTGATCTTCAGCATAATTTCGGCATTAATTTGTAAGCCTATCTTGGGATTTGGTTATTTTCATCTGGTTATTCTGGGTATCTGCATGGGCATCCTGGGCCAGTTAGGCGATCTTTCGGAGTCGTTGATCAAGCGCGACTGCGAAGTAAAGGACTCCGGAAAGATCTTCCCCGGAATGGGGGGAGTCCTGGATGAGATTGACAGCCTTTTGTTTGTTGCTCCGGTATTTTATTTTTATATGAGCGTAATCCTTCTTAGATGAAAAATATCGCGGTCCTGGGAGCAAGCGGTTCAATCGGAC
>JAQTUY010000147.1 GCA_028707105.1 Candidatus Omnitrophota bacterium
TCTTCACGTCCACTACGCCTACGCAGACATTGCGCGGTTTGCTCCCGGCAAAATCCAGAAAATCCACCAGGGGTTCCTTGAATAAGTTGTCCCCGCCTATTACCAGAAAATCTTCTTTGCCGCTTTGTCTGGAGAAGACCAGGGCCATATCACCGATAGCGCCAAGCTTTTTTTCCGGGCTCTGAGTCCGGTCATTATAGATAACCACCTTATGCCGGGTATTTAAGCCCTCGCTCCATTTTTTGAACTGCTTGTAAAAACGGCCGTTGGTCACTACAATGATCCCGGTAAGCCCTTCGATATCCTCCAGCTTCTCAACCAGGGAATCAATGATGGCCTTTTTACCCACCTTGATAAGGGGCTTGGGGAAATACTTGGTTACAGGATAGAGCCGCGTCCCGTAGCCCGCGGCTAAAATTAAAGCTTTCATAATATATAGGTAAATATATCCTTATAATCAAAATCCATGGGCCGGTTCAAGAAATCCAGTTTTTCAGGAGAAACCCGGATAAGAGGATAAATAGGGCTGTCTTTCTTGAGGCCGAACCTGTCCAGCTTGGGCGCGGCAAGCGCGTGGCGGACAGCGGTAAGTTCTTTAAAATACTTATTCGCTGAATACCGGACGCTTTCTCCGGCCTTGCCCTGGGGGTCAAAAAGAAAATACGCCGCGCCTTTGGCCTTTTTATAGAGCTGATACTCCGAGGCGAAAAGGCTGCTTACCCAGTTGGAGGTGACCAGGAATCCCGGGCCGGGATTGACAAGTATATGGCCGTATCCGGGAGGAATGACTATTTTCTCGCCCGCTTTGGCGCTGACGGCGATCACGTCTTCAATAATGCTGTCATCCTTAAGATCACACTTCTGCAATACGCAGATCGCGCTGCCCGTTAATACTTCGTAGAGCTCGCCGTAATTACCCGGATGATAATGGCCGGCCGTCTTCATGAATTCCCCGCCTAAATGGTCCGCCTTTATCACGGTCACGTCGTAGCGAAGCTTATATTTTTCAAGCAGCGCGTTATCGGCGGTGGCGTGAAGGTCGCGGTACATAAAATACAGGTCGCGCGGCTCTTTGACAGAACTATCTGCCAGCACCTCGCGCATCTCATCTATAGTCCTTATCGCCGGCTCCGGCTTAGTCAAGCCCTCGCCGATAAGCAGGCGCGCGGTTTTAACGTCCAGTTTCAGGTCCAACCCCGAGGTGTGTTTTAGATCCAGCAAAGTATCCATTTTTATCCTACTTTCCTTTCAAGATGTCCTTTAATTTCCTATGGTTAAATTCTTCCACTTCTTTTCCGGTCGACAATTTCAGGCCTTCATCGGCGATCCTGCGCGCCGTATCCATAGTTAAAGCGCAGATGACCTGTTTCACTTCAGGTATGGAAAAAGGCGACATACTGAATTCATCCAGCCCCAATCCCAGCAGCATGGGCACAAAAGCCGGGTCGCCCGCCATTTCACCGCACATGCCCACCCATATCCCGGAGTTATGCGCTGAATCGATAACGGTCTTGATCATCCGCAGCACTGCCGGGTGCGCCGGCTCATAAAGATAAGCCACCTTCTCGTTGGCGCGGTCTATGGCCAGAGCGTACTGGATAAGATCGTTAGTCCCGATACTGAAGAAATCCGACTCCCGGGCCAGCAGATCCGCCGTCAGGGCGGCGGAGGGGACCTCGATCATCGTGCCTACCTCGATATTCTCATCGTAAGGCACCTTCTCCGCTTTTAGCTCTTTCTTGGCTTCTTCAAGTAAACTGTTCGCTTGCCTGATCTCCTCTATCCCCGAGATCATCGGATACATAATGCGCAGCTTGCCGAACACCGAAGCCCTTAATATCGCGCGCAGCTGGATCTTGAATATGTCCGGCCTGGCTAAACAAAAACGTATGGCGCGCCATCCCAGGAACGGGAACATCTCATGCGGCACCTGCAGCTGCGAAATAAATTTATCTCCTCCCAAGTCCAGGGTCCTTATGGTAACAGGATAAGGTTTCATGAGGTTGGCCACATGTTTATAGGCCTCGAAATGCTCATCCTCGGTCGGCAAGTCCTTCCGGTTCATATAAAAGAACTCTGTCCGGTAAAGCCCGATACCTTCGGCGCCATATTGCTTGATCGCGGGTATCTCTAAAGGTAATTCAAGGTTGGCGGCTACCTCTATCTTCCTGCCGTCAATAGTCTGGGCTACGATCTTCCTTAAACCTATGAGCTTCTTGCCGATATCCTTGTATTTAACCGCTTCCTTGCGGTAGAACTCCAGGGTCTTTTCGTCAGGATTGATAATGACTACGCCGTTTGCCCCGTCAACTATCAGGATATCCCCCGCCTTGATCTTGGCTGTCGCCTCTTCGGTCCCGACAACCGCGGGGATCTCCAGGGACTTGGCCATGATAGCCGTATGAGAAGTCTTGCTCCCGATGTCGGTGACAAAACCGCGGACATCATTCTTGTGCATACTGGCGGTATCCGAAGGTGAAAGGTCGGCAGAGACGATGATCACCGGCTCTTTCAGGCCGTCGAGCTTGCTATGGGTCTTCCCCAGAAGGTTGCGCAGGATCCTCTTTCCGATATCATTGACATCGATGATCCTTTCCCGCAGGTATTCATCTTCTATCTTGGAAAAAACATTGACATATTTCTTTAAGACCTTGGAGAATACATAGGCGACGTTGAGGCGCTCCTTCTTTAAGGTGTTGATAACCTCTTCGATGAGCATGCGGTCCTCAAGCACTAAAAGGTGCGCGTCGAAGATCTCCGCAGTATCATGCCCCATCTCCTCGGAGATCTTCTTCTGGAGGTTTAAGATCTCCTTGCGCGTCTTGATGATCGCCTCTTCGAAAAGCTGGATCTGCAGGGGGATCTGGTCTTCCTTGATCTCCTGGGCGATAATATTAAATTCCTCTTTACCCAGCTTGTAAGCGGGGCCTATCGCGATACCCGGAGCCGCGGGAATACCTTTAAGCTGCACTTTTTCGCTCATTCTTCACCGCCGATCAGCTTTTCCAGTTCGACTATCGCCATTTCCGCGTCATCGCCGTTGACCTCAATGCGGATAATGCTCCCTTTTTCCGCGCCGAGCATAAGGATACCCATGATGGACTTGCCGTTCACGGCCTCCTTGCCCTTTTTAAGGGTGATTTCAGAGTTGAACTTATTGGCGATCTGCACAAATACCGCCGCAGGCCGCGCATGCAAACCCTGTTTATTCTTAATGACTATCTTTTTTTCTATTACCGCCATATTATTCTTCTTCCAGCAATCCCAGTATCGTCCTGGCTAATTTTGCCGAATCATGCCGGACGTAATCCGAAATAGTTATTATATCCGCTTCAATGACCTTGCATCCTAAAGAATTGAACTTTGCCGCCTCGGCGGCTATCGGATAAGAATTCTCCTGTTTATAACGCTCCAGCCACTCATCGGAAACCTTGCCGTTATTCACAATGCAATAATCCACTATCTTAGGGTGGCTGTGTTTTATAATGACGTTCAAGTGGTCAAAAGCGCTGAATTTATCGGTCTCGCCGTATTCGCTCATCACATTACAGACATAAACCTTCATCGCGTTGGAGGCCACAATGGCGTCGGTGATCTCTTTGATCAAAAGATTGGGAATGATGCTGGTATAAAGAGAACCCGGCCCCAATATGATTATATCCGCCTGCTGAATAGCCTTGACCGCCTCGGGAGTCGCGGCCACATCAGGCGGCGTTAAATATACCTTTTCGATAGGCTTGTGCCCTTGAGGTATCTGGACCTCCCCCAACGCCAGGGAACCATCCTTATATTTGGCGCTCAATACCACCTTATCCAGCGTCGAAGGGATAACCTGCCCGCGGATAGCCAGGACCTTGCTTGATTCTTTTATCGCCTTTTCAAAATCACCGGTCAATTGCGTCATCACGGTGATGAATAAATTCCCGAAATTATGCCCGGAAAACTCCGAATCCTTATTAAAACGGAACTGGAACAGG
>JAQTUY010000148.1 GCA_028707105.1 Candidatus Omnitrophota bacterium
AATAAAGAATTACCTGCCTGTTTTTTCCCCGATGACGTGGAAAGGACTTACGACCGCTCCCTTAAGAAATTCCTGGAAACCTGCAAAAAAACCGGATAAACGGCTTATTTATCTAAAAAGGACAGGATGTTATGAATAAAGACGCGCTTTTATCGAGTGATCTTCCGGGCTTAAAATTATTCAAAAAAGGCAAGGTCAGGGATGTCTATGACCTAGACGACAAATTACTGATCGTCGCCACCGACAGGATATCCTGCTTCGATGTCGTGCTCTCCTGCGGCATCCCTTATAAAGGAAAAATACTCACTCAGCTGTCCTGTTTCTGGTTTGATCTGGTAAAAGACATAATCCCCAACCACCTCTTAAGCAGCGATGTTGAAAAATTCCCCGCGCAGTTAAGTAAATACCGGGATGAGCTGCGGCACAGGTCGATGCTGGTTAAAAAATCCAGGCTTATCCCCGTTGAGTGCGTGGTAAGAGGATACCTCTCAGGAAGCGGATGGAAAGAATACCGGACGAGCCGGTCTATTTGCGGCGTAAACCTCCCCGCCGGATTAAAAGAATCCGATAAACTCCCTGAGCCGATATTTACGCCGTCAAGCAAGGAAGAAGTCGGCCACGATATCAACGTGACTTTTGAACATATCCAAAAACAAATAGGAAAAGATACTGCCGGGAAGATCAAGGATGCCAGTATCGCCATATACAAAAAGGCGAGGGATTATGCCGATAATAAAGGGATAATCATCGCCGACACCAAGTTTGAATTCGGAGTGTATAACGATCAGGTCATCCTGATCGATGAGATCCTGACTCCCGACTCTTCCAGGTTCTGGCCTAAAGACGCGTACGAGCCGGGAAAAGGGCAGAGCAGCTTCGACAAGCAATTCGTCAGGGATTACCTGGAGACATTAGACTGGGATAAGACCCCTCCCGCGCCCGGGCTGCCGGATGAGATCATCGAAAAAACAAGCCTTAAATATTTTGAAGCCCTGGTTAAACTGGCTCCCCAAGGAATGAAAATTGAAGAAGAAATAAAAAAGGATAAATAAGATGAAACTCGCAAAAAGAGTTACCTCGATCAACCCCTCGCCGACATTAGCCATAACCGCCAAGGCCAACAGGATGCGCGCCGAAGGCATAAATATTATCGGATTTGGCGCCGGAGAACCGGATTTTGACACTCCCGTTAACATAAAAGAAGCGGCCAGACAGGCCATAGACAAGGGTTTTACCAAATATACCCCCACTACCGGCACAAAAGAGATAAAAGAAGCTGTCTGTAAGAAACTTAAAAACGACAACGGACTGGATTATTCCCCATCAGACATAATCGTTTCCTGCGGCGCGAAACATTCCATCTTCAATATCCTCATGGCCCTTTGCGATGACAATGATGAGGTATTAATCCCGTCGCCTTATTGGGTGAGTTACCCGGAAATGGTAAAAATGGCCGGGGGGAAACCCGTTATACTCAAGACCACAGCCGAAAACAACTTCAAGGTTTCGCCTGAACAGCTCAAAAGCGCGCTTAACCCCAGGACAAAAATATTCATCCTTAATTCCCCTTCAAATCCCACGGGCATGATCTACACCAAAGAAGAGCTCCTAGCCATCGCCAAGATCCTTCTGGAAAACAAGATCTGGTGTATCAGTGATGAAATATACGAAAAGATAGTCTATGACGATTGCCGGCATTACAGCATCGCGTCCTTAGAACCCGGGATGAAACCGCTGACAATTACCGTAAACGGGGTATCTAAAGCATACTCCATGACCGGGTGGCGCATAGGATATATGGCGGGCCCGCAGCAACTGATACAGGCCATGTCAAACCTCCAGGACCATTCCACTTCCAATCCGGCATCCATCAGCCAGAAGGCCGCGCTGGAAGCGCTGGAAGGGCCGCAGGAAGACCTTAAAAAGATGCTTAAAAGCTTTACCGAAAGAAGGGACTACATCGTCGAAAAACTCAACAGCATCCCGCTGGTATCCTGTTTGAAACCCCAGGGAGCTTTCTATGTTTTTCCGAACATATCCGAAGTGCTAAAAAAAGAATTTAACGGGAAAAAGATCGGCGATTCCCTGGCGCTTACCGATATCCTGCTTACCGAAGCAAAGGTAGCGGTAGTCCCGGGAGCGGTATTCGGAGATGATAACTTTATCCGCCTCTCATACGCCACATCGATGGAGAACATCATCGAAGGCTTAAGCCGGATAGAACAATTCATTAAAAAACTTTAAGGCGCGGTCTTTTAACATACTAAACCATGAATAACGAATTCAACTTCCAGTGGCATATCACTAACCGCTGCAACCTGCGCTGCAGGCATTGCTACCAGGACGATTATACCGCGAACTCCGAACTAGAATGGCCGCGCCTCAGATCCATAGCGGACAATATCCTGGATACCCTCAAAGGCTGGGGAAAGACCACCAGTATCAATATCACCGGCGGGGAGCCGATGTTAAAGAAAGAATTAACGCCCCTGCTGGAATACCTGAATAAAAGCCCGCAGGTAAACGAATTGACCATTATAACCAACGGCACGCTTATCGATGAAAACAGTATCGCTTTTTTTAAGAAAATACCTAAATTAAAAAATATCAAACTATCCCTGGACGGGGCCAGCGAAGAGATAAACGGTTACATCAGGGAACCCGGTTCGCTGGAAACCGTAAAAAAAGCTATCCGGCTGATAAAAAGCAGCTCAAGGCTGAAGGTCATTATCATGTTCACCCTGATGAAAAAGAACCTCAAGGATACGGGCCATATCTTTGATCTCTGCAAAGAAGAGGGTTCAGACAGCCTGATCCTTGAACGCTTCATTCCGCAGGGGCAGGGAAGCAAGATAAGAGACGAGGTCCTGGATAAAAACGACTGGCGCGAAGTAGTAGACCTGGTCACGGATTTCTGTTCACTTACCGTCAACGAAAAAGATATCCTGCCCTTTAAAGCTTTCTGGGTAAAATTCCGCAAAAACGAACCCCTTAAGCTATATGGAGCTACCTGCAATGTGGCCGACCAGTCGCTTTGCATAATGCCCGACGCGAAGGTCTATCCCTGCCGCAGGTTTAACAAACCGATCGGCGACCTGCTGGATTCATCCTTAAAAAACATCTGGGAAAATTCGCCGCTGCTCAAAGAAGTGCGCAAAAGAAGCTGCCTGAAAGGAAAATGCGCCACCTGCGACATCGACTGCTTTGGCTGCCGCGCCCTGGCTTACAGCATGACCGGCGATTACCTGGCGGAAGACAGCCAATGCTGGTATATCAATAATAGATCGAAGCGCTCTGAAAAACAGGAAGCGCTAAGATCCATACAGATAAAACAATGAGATACACCCCGCGCTAATCTCACTTAGCCCAAATCGGAATTGGGCTAGTGTCCGCCTTGTGGCGGAGTAATGCGCGGGTGTTGTCATCGTAGACAAGGAGGAGAAATGAACAAGCTGACGATCCGCGATATACAACTTAAAGACAAAAAAGTGCTGATCCGCGTGGACTTCAATGTCCCGCTGGACGGGGACCTTAATATAACCGATGATATCCGCATCAAGGCGGCAGTGCCGACCATAAAATACGCGCTGGAAAAAGGAGCTAAAAAAGTAATACTGATGAGCCACTTAGGCCGGCCTGACGGCAAAGTAGTAGCCAAATACAGTTTAAAGCCGGCGGCAAAAAGGCTGCAGGAGCTCCTGGGAGAGCCGGTAAAACAGCTTGATGACTGCGTAGGGGACAAGGTCAAGGCAGAGGTCGATTCTTCTAAAGAAAGAGTGGTCCTCCTTGAAAATTTGAGGTTCTACGCCCAGGAAGAAGCTAATGACGCCGAATTCGCCAAACAGCTCGCCGGGCTTGGCGACATTTTTGTCAACGATGCTTTCGGGACCGCGCACCGCGCCCATGCCTCCACCGAAGGAGTCACCAGATATTTAAAATCGGCGGCCGGATT
>JAQTUY010000022.1 GCA_028707105.1 Candidatus Omnitrophota bacterium
GCCGACTGATCTCCCTGGGCAAGAGACATAAAATTAATGGCAGGGTTTGAGCCATTTGAAGAAGTTCCGGTGGTAAGATTAAACAGGACGCCATCTCCCGCCTTAGCCGTATCCGACATTTTATAATCCACGATCTGCGAATTGAAAAGCAACCGGAATAATTCCTGGGCCTTTGCGCGGCTGCCTGGCATGCCGTTAGGAGAACCAACCTCCTGCACAATTTCCTTCGCAAGGTCCATATAGGGCATTTTCAGGGAGCCTAATAAGGCAAAAACAGGCTGCGTGGTAAAATCAATTACCTGCTCAACGATAACCTCTTCAACCGTTCCCTTGACCGCAAGGCCGACCATCCGGTTAGTGCCCTGCGACAAAAATCCTGCTGTCTCTGCTCCAACCAGGCTGCCTAATCCTAAGCTTGCGCTGGTCTCCAAACCTTCGGCCATTGCCCTGAACCTTCTTCCAAAGTCACCTGCTTTTATATTGCTTAACCATGACTGGAGCGGCCCCATTCCCACTGCCAGTATCCCGGCAAACGCTAAATTTTGAGTATCAATCTGTTTTAATACTTCCCAAGCACCTTTATCCTTTGCTAATTCTATAGGATTACTGACCTTAAGCTTACCTATTTCTGAAGCATCTTTCGTGTCTTCAGCAGTTTTAACGCCGAACAAACCTGCTTTGTATCCTACGTTCACCGCCTCTTTAAATGCCGACAGCCGTTCGCCTTTATCCCATAATGCTGAAGCTGTTTCGTATTTTTTCGCGGAATTTTGATCCCAGAAAGCGGAGAACATACCCAAGAATTCGCGTTCGGCGCTGGTATTGGTATAAGGTATGACATAGGAATTAAATAGATAACTTGTCCCCTCTACTACCCCGTGTAACATCGGGATAACGGTAAACAATGTGCCGCCTGTGCCTTTGATGCCCCAGTCGTATAATACAGTAGAAACACCCGCATATGCTCCTGCCAAGTTCCGGCTTAATCTTGTTTCCGGAGCGATTGAAATTTCTTTCGCGATTATTCCCTTTGCCAGGCCTGAGAAGATAGCTCCCCAACCGATGTATTGGGCTACCCGCCTGTTGGATTCGTTGCTGAATACGTCTCTTAATGCGTCGGCTCCTCCGGTTACTACATCGGAAATAATGGAATTTACTCCGGAGGTAATCCCTAAATTAAACAGTTTATCAGCCGGAGGCAGGGCAGCTAATGCGAAACCGGCGATGGTTGCGGGGTTTTTCCAGGTTAAGTTAGAGCGCCAACCCGATATGGCCAAACCCGCGCCAAGGCCCATCAACGCGTATTCGCTGATATTCTTAAAGCCTCCCATCGCGTCGGTTAATTTATGAACGGCGCTGCTTATTTCCTCACCGTAGTTTGACAAAATCAACAGCCCTGTGCCCATGGCAACTGAAGGCCCGGCGATCTTGGAAAATACCTTCAAATTACCTCCCAATCCCTCTACCTTATTGAATTCACCGGCTTTTTCAAGAATATGCAACAGGCGCTGCTTAGGCGTTGCCATGAGTCCATCATAGAATCCTTTTGCTCCTCCCAATGATTCAGCGAGCTTCGGATAAGTATTTTTGTAAATCCTTCCCGTGCTGGCAAAAAACATAAAAGTTGATCCCATTGCCAACAAATACGGCCATTCCGCTCCGCCTGCCGGTTTATTATGTTGCTTATCCCACTTATATTTCTGCTGATTCCCATCGGAATAAGCCTTATTTTGCAGGAAATCCGGCGGCTTGAGGCGTTCAAAACCAAAAATATATGGCCTGCTGGCCTCTTCATAGGAAGCCCGCCTTAGAACTGTCACACCCGTTATTTCGCCTTTCTCATTATACTGATAGTCAACTTTTGCTCCCTTAAGATCGGTAATCCCGTGCTCTTTAAGAAAATTATGGACTTTCTCCTCCGTAGATAATTTTTCTCTAGATATTGGGCTATCAAGACGAACCTCTTCTTTCTCCTTCCAGTAATCATTTACGAGTGGATTGATTATGTTGCGCCCGCCGACCCAGATAAGGCCTAACGAAGGAATACCTATTGCGGCGTTCCCAAAATAACGCCCTGTGCCTCGTCCAAGTTCACCATACCAGGTAGATGCCTTTGACGATGCCGGCCATTTATTATCTAAAAATCTGTTGAAGCGGCCTAAAAGATATGCCCCGCTTAACCCCATTATTACCGCTCCGCTATTTGCCAGGATATTGGCCAAAGTAGGAAGCTTACCTATGGTCTCATTGGTAGAGCCTAATAAATAAAGTCCTAAGCCGCCGGCCGCAATGCCGCCGGCTGTTACGGTTGGCGCCCAGGTCTTTGAGGTAATACTCAATTTATTTTCTACAAATGAAGTAACCAACGGAGAAATCGAGCCAAGCGCTTTACCCAGCCCGACAACGCTAAAACTCCCCAGGAAGACATTATCCATATTGTAATACAATGAAGAAATACTCTTTTGGAACACCCCATCTTTACCCAATATGCCGCCGTTCTTTACCGCGGCAATACCTAAACTAACTCCGGCAGTCACCAAATTGGCGGTACCCGCTGACTGGTATATGCTGCCTAGTCCTTCCAATGCATTATATGAACGCATCGACCATTTTACGCTGGACAGATTAATTCCGGTATCGGTATAAACCGCGTTATACACGCCTTGCAACCGGTTGGTCAGTTTCCCTGAATTATTGGCAACATTCAATGTGCCTGCCTGAAGCGGACCTTTCACTGCCTGTATATTATTGCTCTTTATATTCGCGATCGCGGTAGTATGCTCACTGCTAAGTGCGGTCTCCTGGCCTAAATAATATGCCCGCGCCAGGCCCTTTATATCCTTACCCATATTCTTATAACCGCGGTATCCACCGAGTATTGCGCCGGCAACATATCCGATTTCAGCAAGATCAGCAGGACGCGCGTCGCTGCCCGGGGTAAGTATTTCGTGAATACTTTGGGAAAGTTCCATTAGGGTTGTACCCGGCCGCATAGCAAGTGCCAGTAAAGGCGCCGGAGAATACGCGGCCAGATAATATGTGGCGTAGCCCAATGCGGTGCTTACCGCTGCCCCGCCTACCCCTTGCTTATTAAGGTAACCTGCTATCAATCCTAATTCTGCCTGCCTTAGCGTGGAGAGCTGCTTAACATAATTATCATCATTGCCAACTTTCCAATCTTTACCATACCAGGCCTCCAGAGTCATGCGGCCGGGCGCGCTAAACATATTCCAGGCAGCTATCTTGGCGAAATCACCCATTGATAAACCATCTTTATTGCTGCCCATTTGTTGCAATGATTTTGCATATGAAGACGAATCTCCTGCATAAGAAGCGATTGTTGAAGCACCCCAATAGGTCATCCCGCCGGCTATTCTCTCCAAGCTCGCCGTTGTAGCTGCCGATAAACCTGAAGTAAAAGATCTGCCTGCGGTAGGAATATACCACCCATGATTAATACCCTGGATTACTCCTCTGCCCAATAGTTGCATTCCACCCTGAATGGCTTGCGCCCCCAGGATCGAGGCCATAGTTAAACCCCATATTTTTGCGCTCTCTTGTAACCCCAGAAGCTCGCCCTTTACCCCCAGGTTAACCGCGTTTGCTCCTACGGTAACCGCTCCACCCCAGGCGCTTGCGCTGGCGACGCGATATCCAATCTGCCCAATTAATTTTCCTGAGAGGCTTGAAGGATTGAACAAGAATCTCACTAATATTTTATCGGCATTTTTCCCAAAAATCGTCCCTAACAGGCCGCCAGCAGTGCCTCCCGAGGCTACTGTCAATAAAATAGTAGGAACTGCAATCAAGTATGCTGTGTACAAAGCTGTTGCATTGGGATCCTTATTCTGTAATAATGCCGCGAAACCGAATTCACCAGGCGCAGCGTCAAAAGTATCCCGTATATTTTTCTGTCTAAGAGCTTCCAGCGCAAGCATATCAGAATTTTTGTAATCAAGAACGGGATTAAAGAAGAATTCGCCTGCCTTACCAAGTCCAAGCTGGGAAATTAATATTCCTTTGCCAGGATGGTAATTTAAAATAGGCGTTTCACCTGCCTGTTTAGATTCTCCCTGGAACGCTTTTTGCAGGAATTCATTAGCTACCTTTATATTAGTCCCTTCTGCCGCGTTTAATCCATAGTGTAAAGAATTACCTCCGGGCATATTGCTGGCCCTGTTATCCTGATATTTGATCCCGAGGCTCGCTACCGGGTTGTCTTGTCCGTTCTGCATTAAACGCACTGTATTCCCATACAGACTGCCAAACTCCCAGCGGCCAGCCGCTGTATCCCACTGCCATTTTCCTGATTTATTATCCTGCTTCACGACTAAAGGAATAACATCCAGCTCAACGCTCTTATTATCTTTTCCTTTCTGCTCAAAACTTCTGCCACCCATTTGCCTTGTTTCAAACAACCCCAGGCCTTCTATCCCGCCTGTTTTTTCATTAAAATAAACCGTTCCGCTGTTTTCTCCTCCCAGATAAAGCGCCCTCTGCCTGCCTTGGTCATCCCTGGCTACACTATAAAGTATGGCGCTGTCTCTGGTGATTTCACGAGAACTGTTACTCAATTGAGGCCCGATCCATTTGTTGCCGAAGGCGTCGGGAATAGGATTAAATTGCAAGGCGCCTTCTTTAGTTACGCCCATAAGCACCGGGACTATATCTTTTTCGCCTGTCCTGATAATACCTGTAGAGCGGTCTTGTGTGGGATGAATCAGATTTTCCTGCCCTAATTTATAAACTCCTTTTCCTGAAGGCTCATTCTTATTCCCGGCTGTTTCCTGGGTAATCCTTGGGGAGAAAGAAAGCCCCTTGACCCCATAATAATATTCCTGCCTATCCGCTTCGGTAGTGCTTCTAAAGCCACCCTTAGTGTCTGTGAATTCACCTTTTTGGATATCTGTTGACTGAAAAGCCACTGCTCTTGCTTCCCATTTATATTGCCCGTCGCCTTTTCTGACCCCTTCATAGATATTAAAAGGAATGCTCTCCCCAAAATTGGCTTTATTGGGCATTTGCCTTTTTCCCTGCTCATTAACGTACTGATACTGATAGATTACAGGAGCAAAATATCCTAAACTTCCATTCATTATCTGGACATTACCATCCTTTTTATCTGTTTCTATATATATATTGTTGAGTACCATTGGATTTGCGAAAGGATAAATGGCAGTAAGTATTCCTGTATTGGTATTTAATTCTCCCTTTCCGTTAAAGGAGAAGCTGTCCACCCCATGCCCCCCTACATAGGAAAGAGAAACCTGGGTAGGGAATCCGCCTTGTTCAGCTTCCGTCTTATTCTTATAATCTATGCCAAATCCCCAGGGAATGCCTGTTATTTTTCCGTCCCGGATAAGCTCAACTGTCCCTTCCTTCTTATCTCCTTCATAGAAAGCCCCTCCCAGCTGATAAGTCAATCCGGCTGCCTGAGTGACTACATCAAAATTGAGCTTTCCGCCTTCATTAACACCCATCTGTACCAAGGTATTGCCCTCATTGAATAATACTCCTCCTACGCGATCAGTGACACGATAGGTATGGCCGTTACCCAATGTCAAAGGCTTGTTGGTATTCTCGGCGGCGGGCTTGCCGTTAACAGTGATTGCGGCGTGGCGTAAACCTGCTGGCATAAACGGAAGGTTCGCAAATTCGCCTAAAGCGACCTGTTTGCCGTTATTGCTTGCCAGAGTCTGGCCAACCAGAGGAGAACTTCCTGAACGCGGCGCCTCTTTCCCCGAGGCAGTCCTTGTGCCTTCCGGCAAGGGCTCCATACCTAACTCGCCGTTATCCTTACGGACAACCCTTCCAACGCCCCACCCTATATCCTGATAAGTCTCAGCCCACTTCAGTTTATGCTCATTCTGTATATTCTTGCCATATGAGACATTTTTAAGAGAATAGTTGCCTTGCCCGTCATTTTCTCTATAAGTTACGAACGAAGAAACTTTGTATTGAATGCCTGTAGTTAAGATGCTGTGCAGGTCTTTTAATTCATTGTTTAGCGCATCAATGACCTTCTGCTCCACCTGGATGGATTCCAAAGCTTTCTGCTGGATTTTTATCTGCTCTATTTTCGCCGAGATTTCTTTTTGGCGGGATTCAGGCAGGCCTTTGGACTTTGATTCTTTTTCAAGGCCCTCAAGGTTTTTATCCAGGAAGTCTTTTATCAGATCTTTGGGATCGCCGTTTTTCGATTTAAAGAATTCTTCAAAAGCGTTTATAATTTTGGGGTCGGTTTGATGAGTTATTGTCTCGGTCTTACCTAAGAGCGTCTCGCTGATCTGAAAATCATTTCCGCCTTCCCCAAAGCGCAGCGTATCATCCGCCCCCCTGGCAATACCAGCCCAGTTACGTATTACAACTCCACTGGGAAGCACTGTTGTGGAGGTCGCTATCAGGTCTTTACCTCCCATTTCTTTTATGTCCGGAGCGGTTCTGGAACCTCTCTGCGCTATACCATGCCATTGCGCATACGGGCTGAAGGATAGGGTGTTTATATCCGCGCTGCCGATAACAAAATTGCCTTTTCCGTCAAAATACTTCCCTCCCTCGAGAGGGTTCAAAATGATCCCCGTCACCCCGCTTTCTATTAAATTTACCCTTCTATAAATGTCGCCTCTTGCGGTATGCGCGACAACTTCGTTGGTATTGCCCCATCCGAAATAATTAAAGTCGGGATTAAAGCTGCTGGAGGTGATCTTGTTCGATTCTCCGCTTTTCGTAATTACTGATTCGGGAATTATTGAGTGTCCGGGGAAATACGCGCCGAGAACGGGTAATCCTTCTTTGTTTCCTTTCTCAAACGTCACTCTTCCTAAATCGAAAACTTCAAATTTTCTTTCTCCCCCGAACTGCCCGAGATTCTCTTTCCAAATACCTTTACCGGTCGCGTAAGAAAGGTGCCAATCCGGAAGTTCTCCGGTTTTAGTTATCTGGAAAGCTATGTCTAAGCGATTTAACTCCGCGCGCATCTTACCTGCGTCTAATTTATAAATTCCGCCCTCTTCAACATTCGCCTTGATTTTATAAGCGTCGCCTGTAAAGCCTTTATTGGTAATATTAACCAGCCCTGACTGGCCGGCAACTTTACCAATATAGGTGTCAGAAGAATACCTTACGCCTCCTGATTTCTCAAGCCAAACCGCCCTATTATTGTGAGGCGCTTCTATATCTTTTACTGTCAAGGTAGGGACATCTTTCCATACCGCGCCCGCAGAATATATAGGAGAGAAATCAACGCTCTTGCTGTTCTGATCATAAAAGATGGCACCTTTACCGTAGCTAATATTGATAGAGCTATCCCGGGCAACCGGCGAGATCCAGGCTAATTCAACTCCACTGCCTAAAGTAGATCCGCCTTTTTGCTGTCCCTGTGGATTTTGGCCTGGGGCTTGCGATTGCACCACTGCCCCTCTTATCATACCTAACCAGCTGTCGCCTACGGCAAAGTTACCTTTGATAAGTTCATCGGTAAGGCGGACAAATTCATCCTTCTTGCCCGACTCTTCCAAAACCTTTCCTGAAGCCCTACCTTGCTGGCCGAGATACGGAGAAACGCTAAAGAGAAGGCCGCTGGTGGATATCTTGGCGCTCTCTCCGGAACCAAATACCTGCATATGGCTATTGCTTAAATCCACAATATTGTAAACGTTCTTGCCGTCTTCTTTTGCCCCTGATGCCCTAAGATCGATATTTTGACCGGGCAGGGCTTTCTTAAGATGGGCGTTGATATCATTGATCTTGGAATTAGAGAGGGCCTGGACCAGCCAGCCTATGTTGCGATTTATTCCCGTACTAATGCTCTTTATAATTACTTCGCCTTTTTCATTACCTCTTAAGACTGTTCCCAGCTCTCTACCGGTTTTATCGGTAGCATAAGAGAGCCCGATATTCTTAAGTACACCGCCTGTAGAGGTGAAAGAAGGCAGCTCTGCGCCATTGCTGCTCTTATAGCTTCCTGATAATAAAGCGGATTTTGAATCAGGATTAACATAGACTAAAGAAGCCCCGGAAATCTCCCTGCTTGCATTAAGGCTGAAATTCATTATCACTTCATTACCGTGGAGGTTTACGGCAAGGGTAGCGATATTAGCTGAGGCTTTTAAGCTTCCTCTGGTAATTTCTTCTCTTATGGCTCCTACATTAACGCCGTTCTCTACGGCAACTTTGCTGATCGGATCAAGCTTACTCTGATCACGCAGATTATTAGCAGATACAAGATCATTATCTATTATGGGAGTATACAACGCGGTCTTGGTCAAAACTGAATGGGTGATCTGGCTATTTCCTGTACCATCGTAGCCCGCGGGTACGCGGCCAAAAACGATGACAAAACCGCTTTTACCTTCCATGTCTCCGCCAAAGCCTTTAAAATCAGTAGTAACCCTGTTGTCACGGGTAACACCTGCGATGTTAAAGAACCCCGGCAGGAAGGTGCTTTCTCCGGGGAGTGCTACGCCTTGAGTTTTATTCTTCTCACCCTTAGAAAGATCAGTATTAACCTGCTTTAGCTCCGCGATAGGAGCGTGGAAGATATCACCCTTAATGTTTACGCCTATTGAGGGAATTGTCTTGGAAGGATCTATCTTTTGTATCCTTGAATTTGCATCCTGCAAAACCTGTTGCGGATTCCACGTGAATTCTTTATTCGTAGCCAAATCCTTGGCCCAGACCATACCGGAAGCATTTGCAGTGACTCCAATCTCGCTATTCTTGATAGTTACTTTCTGACCAATTTCAACACCTAACATGGGCGCCGCAGGTGTAGATTCTCCCAGGTTACCGATATTTTTGTAGATTGAACCCTCGCCCATGGCATTGAAGTGCCATGGCCCTTTATCTATAGCTGTCGCTTTGCTCTTATCCACGATCAGTTCACTAAGGAAAACAAGCTTATCACCTCTAACATCCCACTGCATGTTGCCTTTGGCGTCATTACCTGTACGTTTGGTATCGGCGATGGAGCCGAATTCACCAAGCCTGGTAAACGGATTATCGGCGCTTCCGCCTTTTGAATAGGTATATTTGGTTTCTCCTTCTGAAACTAAGGCGCCGTAAATTATTGATTTATCCGAGAAATCTCCTCTGATACCGGCATAGAATTGTCCCTGTTTATTGCTATTCATAGTGGGATCGAGAATAGCATATTTATCCTTTACCGAGAAATACCCGAAGTCCTGATGTATTGGGGTGACTATTGCCCCATCAGAATTACCTACGCTGCTTAAACCGGTCAATATATGATTGTTTCCGGAATAAGTTGCGGTATGCACAAAAGACAAACCATTGTAGGAGATCTGATCAAAGGTTGTTCTTCTACCTTCCCCTTCAATGGTGTTTCCAGAAATATTGCCCACGAACCATCCCGGGACAGAAAATGCCTGGTTAGAATTATCGGCAAAAGTCGGGAGATTGCCGCCATAAGCCAAAGTCTGCGCTAGTGATCTGCCGTCAACAGACCTAAAATTAAATTCAGTCCCCCTGCCCGCCTCTAAGCCATTAAAGTTCATATCGACCCGCAGCTGGTGCGGAGCCGCTACATTAATAAATTGAGTCTGCCTTTCTATGCCGAAATGCCTGTTTGTTGCCGCATATATATTCTCGACAGCGGAATCTCTAGAAACCCCCGAGATATCGCCCCAAACAACCGTCTTTCCTAACGCGTTCTTCACGTAAGCCATATCGCTGGTGTCGGCCTGCGCAAAATCATGAATATAATAATTACCGGTGCCGTTCTCCCAACGGCCCTGCGAAACCGGGATTGATAGCTTGTCCGTAACAATGCGCCCGCTCAGAGTACGATTGTCGTCATTGTAAACTTCTTGCATAATCCCAACTTCAGTTTTATAAAACGCTGAGGAACCCGTGCCATCAAGATTGGGCATCGAAACAATCTCCCCATTTTGAGCCCTTAACATTGCGTCTCCGTAAGGATTACCAGGGACATTATGGCTAAATGTATTACTGGGCATTTGCGATTGAATATTTGAGGCGGGAAAAGTATTCCCGCCTGCTGTCCCGATATCATGCATACTAAAATTATTGTTGTTATCCCAAGTACCTTGTGCCAGCGGGATGGTCAAATTGTCGGTCACTTGGCTTACATTGACTGTGCGCAGGTCATCGTTGTAAACCTCCATCTTGACTATGCCCGCGTCATTATAGAAAACGGTAGAGCCCACCGAGGTGGGGATCGCGATAGTCCCCCCATTTTGAGCTATTGAAAGCGCGTCTCCGTAAAGATTGGCGGGGATATTCTGGTTAACAGTATTGGGCATCGTAAAAGCCCTGGCAGAGACCACCCTGTCCATCTGGTCTAAAGATTGCTGCGCCGCGTAACCAGTTGAGTCATAAAGATTCCCGCTATAATAGTTCTGAAAAGTATTGCCATTAGCCATGGTTAAGGTGGAAGAGTAATTATTAAAAGAATAGCTCGCGATATCCGCTCCATAGAAGCTGGACATAGCGTCGTAATAATTAGGCGTAACGCCGGCGTAAGTAGGCGTAGAATAATCAACGGTACTGCTGTCAAATGAGGCATAGGAGGGATCAAATTCGTAATTATAGGCTCCGCTGTCATAGGCCGAAGAATCAACATACGACAGCGTATCAGGATCAAATCCGTTATCGTATCCACCCTTTATGCCCTGGGCTTCTTTATCAGAAAGTAGCTGCGCCTGCTCTGAAAACGAAGTAACTAACGCGTATCCGCTAAACTTATCCAGGAATTTATCCTTCGGCAGGAATTCCTCTTTGTGCTCATCCGCGAAATAAACCTTATCGTCGGTTATACGGGTTACTAAAATGTAGTGGTCATAAGTCAGGTGGGCTATAAAAGGCAAAGCAGGGACAGTGGACAGTCCCTGCTTCAAATCAAATTTTACAGGATAAAGTTTTGCGCCGAAGAATTCGGAGGCGCGGGATAAAGCGTAAATGGAGCTCTTGATGATCTTAGGGGTGCCTTCCGGCTTCAGGACCCCGCTTAAGATATCGGTAGTCAGGGCCATAACCGCGATATCCTGCTCCTGCGCGGCAACGCCTTTATAAGCTAAGAAATCATAAAGCGCCTTTGCTCCGCAGGGTTTTCCCGCAAGCCAATTGTAGATCTCTTCTATCCTTTGCTTGGAGATGTTTAACGGCTTTTCTAAATTGATGGTTAAGGTGGGAGAGATCTTTATAGCGGTTACCGGCTTGCCTGAAATATCTTTGAGGATGTTTCTTACCGCGACCGCGATATCAAGCTGGCGCGGGTCTTTGGTTAAGATCGGGGAGTAAGGAGTAACTGCTCCGGGTTTGTTCCAGAGCACCCGCCAGTCATATTCTACGGCCTGCGCCACCTGCTCCGGAAGAAAGATCGCTACTACGATAAAAGCAACTATCCTGATCCAGGCCTTGAAGCTGGATTGGAAAGTTGTTTTTGCTTGAGTGGTTGGTTTTAATTCTGCCTGATTTTTTGGTTCAGGGTTTTTATGCATTGTCATTACCTAATGTGTGATAGGCAAAAAACAGTTTTCCCCTTACCCCAGCAGCTGCTTTGATGATCTTTGTTCTGTTTAAGGACATGTGGTTTTAATTTAATAAAACGTTTCTAAAACTTCTTAATAAGCTATTAAATAAAAACCGAGTTGTCAAATATCTCATTTTACTCTGATATTCGGCAGCCCGGCTGTCCTTATCTTGTTGCTTTGATTTTCGGATCCGTGGCTTTGCGCCCCCCGATTTCTCGGGGTTTACCCTTTCGCTGCCTATCCTTATTACGCTCAAAGTATAACACGTAGATTTTATGCTTGTCAAGTAAATTTCTGCCTAAAAAGGGAGCGTTTTCTTATTATAATATTTATTATATATAGGCATAGATTGCTTGAAATTGGGTCAAAGAAAGGGCTCAAAATAGGGGCCGTTTTTAGTGGTTTTCTTCCATGGGGGGACACTTTCCCGATTGGCTCGGGACCCGGTCCTGCTTCGACTTGGGACCCGGTCCCAAAATTAAGGGAGCTGGCTGAATGGAGGATTTGCGGATTCGGGACGATTTTAGCCAACTCCCTTATTGTTCTATATCAGATTGGACATTTTAACTAGAATAAAATATCAGATTGGACGTTATCTCCTATCATAAGGACCCAATATTGGTGCACTTACTGAATAATAATTTTGAGCTGGCAAAGTATTAGAATTCTGACTTGAGACTTTATCTGGGAAAGTTGACTGGATTGCTGTGTTTCTAAAAGAAGATTCCCTAGAAGATCCCTCAAAAAGAGGGCGCATAACCTTTTCACTGACCATAAAATTTGTAGGCATATTGACCATATAATATAGCCCTGAAAAGGCATTTTTGATGATATAGGAGTCCTGTGTATCCATATTGCCGCTGGTAAGTGACTGCACCCCCATGCTAATCCCGGCTGAAGGGATGCTTCTTAATGCAGCACCTACTACGTCCTGGCCTGCCCTGCTAAAATTAAAGTCTCCGATGTTGGCAAAGCTGAATTCGTTGGCCTTGGTTAAACCGCCTACCAGCGCGCCTGTAGCAAGGCTTCCTGCTAAATTCGCAATATTGCCCATTATAGGATCAACATAGCCTTTTCCGTGCTCGGACCTCATGGAGCTCATAAGTATAGCGCCTTCAATAGTTCCTTCAACAAGGCCTATGCCCATGCCGCTTAGAGCATTTAGCGAACCGTTAAAACTTTGGCTAACCCCCACTCCGCTGCCAAGCGAACTGCCAAAATGCCCTGGAGCTAACCCCCCTCCTACAACCCCTCCTGCTATTGAGCTAAGTAAAATAGTAGAACCCGGATCCCAGCCATAATAGTTACCCATCATTCCTATCGCATTCTGCGTCTGGCCGACTGCTGTACTGTTTACAAAATTGGTTGCCCAACTGTCAACGCCTTTTAAACTGGATAAAGAATCAACAACGCTATCCATAAAGCTAGGATAGCCTGTTCCACCAGAAGCATTCCCCAGAGCACTCCCTATCCCTGAAGTAATACCCGAAGCAAGGGCGCTGCCTATGCCGGAAGAAACTAAGCCTATCGCAGTACCTGCTGCCCATTTGCCGAAATCAAATTCCGCGATTTCCCCTCCGCCATCCCTGCTTCTGTAAGCCAACGACTCTTTGGGGAAGGCAAAGGAAGTCATAAAGAAAAAAATCAAGGAGACCGCAATAATCCTGGATGTCACTCCTTTTGGTTTACTCAACATCTCTCTTCTCCTTAGAAGCATTGAGGATAATTCTTCTTGAACTGCTCTATTTGTTCTTCTTTTGACTTAATCTCGTTTTTTGTTTTTTCTATATCCTCTTCGAATGACTTAACCTGATCTTGCAAACTTGGGATCTGTGTTTCTGCCAGGTCATCAGCTGCGCTATCGGCATCATCCGCTGCTTTATATAAAGAGGCTGCTTTCGCGTGCAGGGCTCTTGCTTCATCCTCCAATACCGCTGCCTGGGCGTTCAATAAAGCCGCTTCACTGCGTAAACTTGATATCTCGGCCTCTAACGCTGCTACAGCATTAAGCACGCAGCAACAATTGTCCCCCTCTTCACAGCTTGTGCCGCACCCAAAGGTAAAACACAACGGAAAATCCTTTTTGTAGCCGTCAATCTCTTTTTGCTTATCATCCGCCTCGGCGTTCTTGGCTTTTGCCTCGTTCCTTTTAGCCAGAGCCTGGGCGTCCTTTGCGTCGGCCTGGGCCTCATAACCGTCCGCAAGTATCCTTAACTGCCGGGCCTCCTCTCTTAATAGCGGGATCTGAGTATTCAAGTCCTCTGCCGACTTATTTAATTCACTCTTGGATTGCTCAAATGAGGCTATGCGGTCATTTAAATCCGCTATCTCATCCTCTAAAGCTTCTGCCTTGTTCAAAACCCCCGGACAGATATCTTTGCCGGAAGGCGGCGTAATCGGAACAACTCCGGACTCATCAACATAAGCAGCTTGAGTAATCCCCTTGGCATATTGTTCTCCTTCGCCGAACATATCCGAGCTTTCCCGGTATTTTTGCTGCACTGCCCTTTCCATGTATATCCTCATTCCAAAAAGGACAGCAGCCACCACGGCGATCAGGATAGCGTATTCAGTAAAAGTTTGCGCTCTATTTCCCGGCTTTTTCATATTGCACCATAATAGTGGTTGTATTCTTTAATTTGTCTCCAACCGCCTCTTTCGGGCCGGTAACTCCAAGGGCTACAATACATGCGTCCCCAGCTTCGTTAGAGAAATTAAGCTCTTGCACCTCCATATCCACAGGCTTGATTGCTTGCTGGATCTTCTCATTCTTCGGGCAATCAGGGCACACACTAGAGAGGTCAAGGCCAGCTGAATCTATCTTTTTAAGCGGCTTCTCCTCTGCAAGGGACCAGCCGTAATTAAGCATTTTGCTCTTATAAAATTCACCTACTTTATCAATATCATCTTTTGAAAAATAGGTCGCCCGCATAAAACCGGTATTCTCCGACAGGGAGATTAAAGCCGCTCCCGGATAAACCGGGGCGATATCAAGCTTCGGTTTTCCTGATAATCTGGGTATGAAATCATCCTCTCCCGGCTCTTTTTTTGCTTCCGTATTTCCGCGGGCAATAGTAAACCTGGTCTTTCCGTCCTGGACCGCTCCCCGGGGAAGGAAGTTTATCATAACCGTCTCCCCTCCTTTTTCAAAGATAGAATTGGAAGCCAGAATATCCTCTACAGAGGCCGGGACCTTTAAGCCGGGTATCTGAGCCATCTCCCTTAACAATTCTTTCTCCTTCCAATCCAAAGCGGTGAGCTTGGAACGGAAGAAATCGCTTATGGCTTTGGCATCCTGGGAATTGGTATAATACTTAAGCACAAACTCTGTGCCCGAAATATTTCTTGTCTCCTGGAATATTTCCTCTGTTCCTGAGGGAAGAGGTATGGTGTTCCTGTCCCACCAGGCAGAATAAAGAGGGTGCGCTGTCATAGCCATCACTAATAGGATAAGACCCGATAACCGCGCAACTTTATACCTGGAAAACATTTTCATCCTCCTTAATTACTATCAACCTCTACTATGTCGGAGCCGTACCTCGGGTTAGGCGGGAATATGCTTCCGCTTCCCGAAAAATCAACCACCGCGTAGCTGGCAGTATCAGGATAACTGCTCTTCCACAGCCCGAGGTCTCCTCCCTGATGGCTTTGTTTTGTATCAACCCGTACCAAATGGTCATGCTTGATATCATTTATCCAGCAATCAAAGAACATGATGTCATCCCATTCCCCGCTGGCGGTGATCGTCGGACCGGGCAATAATCCTGCCAGGGCGCCAACCAGTAAGGCAAAGGCGCCTGTCATTGCAAAAAGAGCGGATGTGTTTCCCGCTACTCCGGGTATTAATGCGGCCTGGCCAGCCCGGGCATCGGCTTCGCATGTAGGGCAACAAGCGGCTGCCGTTGCCGGGACGCTACAACATGCTAATGCGATACATGCCGTATCAAAGAAAATTGCTGAGGCTATATAGTCAAGCTTGGCGTCAAACAACCCGGTTTCCGCTAATCCGATAAGCACTTTAGCGGCAGTCAGGGCTGCTGTCTCTGCCAAAGAAGGTAAAACTGCCACTGTCAATTCAAAATCCTCTATCTTATTGGTATGCACCCTTGAATCCACAGAATGGCTCCTGTCCTGGCCGTCCTTCCAGGAGTAAATATAATATTCGTTGTCCCCTATGCCGTCCAGGAAATTTACATAGGAATCTCTATACCCGTTCCCCTTTAAGGAATCGCCGGCATCAGCCGGAGAGCTTCCTGCCTTAAGCTTTTGGCCTGTGCCGCTGTTGGAAAAAACAAACCCATGGCCGTTCCTTATAGAGGAGCCCCTGCCTTTTATCGCCATCTTTCTGATAGAGGCATAATAATAATGCTGGACAATACTGGCGCCAAGAATGGCGATCCCGATAGCATAGATAGTTGTAACAACCTTGCCTAATTTAAGCATTGCCGCGTCCATAAGAGGATATATGCTCCTAATGGCAACTAACTCGGCACAGGAGGTTACACATGTAGCAGTCCCCATTGTAGCTGTTGCTGTAGCTAAAGCACTTGTTGCGGATATAAAAGCCAGCGTCAACTCAATAAAGGCCAGTGAAAACATAACGGCTATCGAAGCATATGCCGACCAATACGTAGTTATCATCTTGCTGTTTTGCACAGCCACGCTGTTAAAGGCATTTGCCATGATCGCGCCTGTTGCAATGGCCCCGGCATCGGCAGAATTGGAGGTATCGGTCTTGACCATCGCCACCTTGGATAAGTTAACCGTGACCATAGCCATAATGATCACGATCACCAGAATAAGGATATAGATGGGGGCAAGCTGGCCCTTGTTGTATTTATTTTTGTGGTCATGAAAATATGTAAACATGTTATTGCCCTTTCAAAACCGCTTCCTCTTTAAGTTCCTCCGGCTTATAAACCGGCCACTGCAGGGTATAACTATCCGAAGAAGTCCCGGCGGTTACCCTACCGGCATTATAGCTCTTCTGGCGCTGCACGATCTGCTTATTGCCCCAG
>JAQTUY010000023.1 GCA_028707105.1 Candidatus Omnitrophota bacterium
AGCCTGGTTATTGCCTCGGAATCTTCTGAGCCGGCGGTCAGAGGACCGATAGCCAAGTTAGAGCTTGACCAGGGCGCCAAAACCGCGGTTTTACTGGTAAACGGCTTTAATGGAATAGGTTTGCATACACTTTTCGGCGTGATCAGGTTATTCGGGAGTGTTTTTAAAAATTTTGTTTTTATCCAGGTCGGCGTATTGGATGCCGGTAATTTCAAGGGCTCAACCGAAGTCACCCGTTTAGAAAGCAATATAAAAGAGGACTTGGACCGCTACGTCAGTTTTATGAATAAACAGGGCTATTACGCGGAAGGTATTTCAGTCATCGGAGTGGATGTGGTCGATGAGATCCAGCAGATCGCGCCGCAGATCCTGGAACGTTTTCCCAATGTCGTCTTTTTTGGCGGCCAGCTCATCTTTCCCGACGATTCTTTTGTCTTAAGGCTGCTTCATAACCATACCATATTTACCCTGCAAAAAATACTTTACCGGCAGGGTATTCCTTTCTTGATCTTACCCATACGAGTTTAATAGGGCTGTTGGTCTGCGCGAGGAGGCATAATGGTAAGTACCGGTATCAAGGGACTGGATAACGTACTAACCGGGCTGCAATTAGGCGACAATGTCGTATGGCAGATAGATTCAGTCAAGGATTACCTTGATTTTGTCGGCCCCTTTGTGAAGAAAGCCCAGGCGGAAAAAAGAAAACTTGTATATATACGCTTTGCCAATCACCCCGCGCTGCTGGAAAAAAAAGGGGATATTTTTGTATATAAACTTAGCGCCCGCTCGGGCTTCGAAGCTTTTTCCGCCCAGGTAAACCGGATCATAAAAAAGGAGGGAGAAGGGGCGTTTTACGTCTTTGATTGTCTTTCCGACCTGCTTTCCGCCTGGTCTAATGACCTTATGATCGGGAACTTCTTTAAGATCACCTGCCCGTATCTTTTTGAGCTGAATACCATAGCTTATTTTTCCCTTCTTCGTAACAGCCACTCATTCAAGACTGTGGCTCGTATCCGTGATACCACCCAGCTTTTAATCGACGTCTATCGTTATGACGGAGATTGCTACATCCATCCCCTGAAGGTCTGGAACCGCTATACCCCGACCATGTTCCTGCCGCATATCAAAAAAAACAGCCAGTTTATTCCTATTGCCAACAGCGGTGATACGGCAAGGCTTTTTTCCGAGATATTCAAAAAAGGCGCCAAAAGCGGCACCAGGAAATTGGACTACTGGGACAGGCTTTTTATGGACGCGGAAGATCTCGCGGGCCGCAAAGGCGCCAGGCGGGTGGAAGTCAGCCGGATGCTTGATCAGATATCCAGGATCATTATAGCGCGCGACGGAAAGATGCTCGCGCTTTCCAAGAAATATTTTACGCTGGAAGATTTCTTGAATATAAAATCACGCATGGTCGGGACCGGTTTTATCGGCGGGAAAACCGTAGGCATGTTATTGGCGCGCAATATGCTTCTAAAGGAAGTAAAGCTGGAAGCGGATAAGGTCCTGGAGCCGCATGATTCTTTTTATGTCGGGAGCGACGTTTTTTACACATATATCGTTGAAAACGGCTGGTGGAAGGCCCATATGGAACAAAGGACAAAGGCGGGATATTTGGAAGCCGCTAAGGCGCTTAAAAGGGACCTGCTCAGCGGAGTCTTTCCGGAAGAAATAAAGGAGCAGTTCCAGCAGATGATTGATTATTTCGGCCAGTCGCCTATCATTGTGCGCTCAAGCAGTTTACTGGAAGACGGTTACGGCAACGCCTTCGCGGGAAAATATGAAAGCATTTTTCTCGCCAATCAGGGCACGCCTGAACAACGGTACGCGAAATTTATAGAAGCGGTGCGCAGGATATACGCTTCGACCATGAATGAGGACGCTTTAGCCTACAGGCTGCAGCGCGGCCTGGACCAGAGGGATGAGCAGATGGCCCTGCTTGTTCAGCGGGTTTCCGGGGCGTATAATAAAAACTATTTTTTTCCGGATGCCGCCGGAGTGGGTATGTCTTATAATGCTTTCGTCTGGAAAAGATCTCTGGATCCGAAAGCCGGGATGCTGCGCCTGGTCCTCGGCCTGGGAACCAGGGCGGTGAACCGGGTTGAAGGCGATTATCCGCGCATTGTCGCCCTGGATGAACCGCTTTCCAGGGTCCACACAGCGAGCAAAGAAGCTCAAAAGTTCTTTCAGCACGATGTGGACGTGTTAAATATTATGGAAAATACCCTGGAAACCGTGCCCGTAAGAGACCTGCTTAAGAAGAGAGTAGACCTGAAGCTCGGCCTTATCGCGGTAAAAGACTATGAGGCGACCGGCAAACTGCAAGAGATGGGGATAAAGGAAGAAGCCTGGATCATTAATTTTGACAATTTAGTTTCCCGGGAGAAATTTTGCCGTACTATGCGGGCTATCCTTAAGATCCTGGAGCGGAATTACGAATACCCGGTGGATATAGAATTTACCATAAACTTCAGAAAGAGCGGCGAGTTTCAGGTCAACCTCCTGCAGTGCCGTCCGATGCAGACTAAAGGGCTGGGGCAAAAGGTCCGGATCCCGGAACAAGTAGAGCCGGAAAAAATTGTTTTTCAGTCACGGGGTAACTTCCTCGGGGGTAACATCTCGCAGACGGTCGACATGGTGATCTATATTGACCCTGAAAACTATGCCGGGTTGGCGGTTCAATCAGCGAAATACGATATCGCGCGGGCCGTAGGGGAGATCAATAAGTACATAGGGAGTAAAGATGAGCATAGCGTGATGCTCCTGGGCCCGGGCAGATGGGGGACGACTATTCCTTCTTTGGGGGTCCCGGTATCTTTCTCTGAGATAAACAATATGAGCATATTGGGAGAAATAGCCTTTGCGGACAGCAATTCAGCCCCGGAGATATCTTTCGGGACCCACTTCTTCCAGGATCTTATTGAGACCGACATATTTTATTTAGCGCTTACTTCAAAAACGCAGGGGGCATACCTGAACCGCAAGATCTTATGCTTTGCGCCCAATATGCTAAAAAAGATAGTGCCGCAGTATGATAAGTATTGTAATATTATAAAAGTGCTGGATGTCCGAGGCAGAGATCTGAGGCTTGTCGCGGATATCATTTCACAGAAGGTAATGTGTTACTTTAAGGGAAAATAATGCAAACATACGCTTTTTTTCCGTACCGGGCCGGTTTTAAAAGACCCGATGAGATCGCCTCCGGAATAGTAGAGTTGAAATTAAAATACCGCGTGGATAATTTCCGTTTTACGGATGAGAGTATCGATAAGCCTGTTTTGGGCGCGATAAGCAAAAAATTCTTTGATGACAATATCAGCGTGTTCTGGGCTGCCCAAACCTCCGCGCGGAAGCGCTTAGGCGCGGAATTTGGGTTAAGGCTAAAAAAGAGCGGATGCCGGGAACTTGGGTTTACGCTGGAGGCGGTTGATAAAAAAATGCCCCTGGATGTGTTGGCGGGGAATCTAAAGGATTGCTGCCGCGCCGGGATAAGATGCGTTCTTTTGATAAGGTGCCGTCCGTTCTCCGGACTTAAAAGCCTGGAGACGATAAAAAAATTCGTTTTAAAACACCCTGAAATGATAGCCGGCGTAACATTTGACGCTTCGGAATGTTCTCCGGATTTGCGGGATAAGGCGGCAGGGATAGAAAAGGCCATTCTCAAAGTCCTAAAAGGCGCATCGCGTAAAAAGAAGCTGCTCCTGATAAATCCTCCGGTGGTATACATAGGCTCATTACATGAGATCATAAAAGATAAAAAGGCGGTAAATGAGCGCCCGATACACAGGAGCTCGACCTTCAATTTAATGGAGCCTATAGGATTATTAAAACTTGCCTCTTTCTATAAGAGATCCGGATATGATGTCGAGTTGATCGATTGCGTGGATAAAACCATGGAAGACGAAGTGGCGGGGGAAAAGATCCGGACTGAAAAGCCCTTCAAATACCTTAAATGCGGTAATTTCGAACTTGAAAAGATCAAAAAGCCCGTTTTCTGGCGCGGGATGCGGGAAAAAGAGTTCAAAGAGCGGCTAAAAAAGTCGCGTCCGGACGAAATATTCATAACCAGCGTATTCACGTTTGATTATGAACCTTTGCACAGGATCATACGCATATGTAAGGAGGTTTATCCCGGCGTGCCGTTAACGCTGGGGGGCATTTACGGCACGCTCTGTCCCGGGCATGCCAAATTATCCCCGGTGGACAGGGTATGGACCGGATTATTACAGGAAGCGGAAAACCAAAAGACAGCTTTTGAGCTTCTTAATTATAATCCCAAAAGAGCGACTATAAAATTCTCGCGGGGATGTTTGCATGGATGCACATTTTGCGCCGTTCCTTATCTGGAGGGCAGGCGGATAGTCAACCGCGATTATCTTGCGGTGGCCGACGAGATAGAAGAGAAACATAAACGGTTCGGTGTTAGGCAGGTAGACCTTTGGGAGTCCAACATACTTTATGATTCAGAACACAGGTTTATCAAACTGCTTGATGAACTGATAAAACGAAAGCTTAACATCGAGTTATACCTTCCGGAAGGGGTCCAACCCAGCCTGATCAGTGAAAAATTGGCCAGAAAAATGAAGAAGGCGGGTTTTAAAAAGATAATCCTCGCCGGCGAATCTTCGAGCGCGCTCGTGACCAGGAAGCTGGGTAAGCCGTCGACATGGGAAGAAGTCAAAAAAGCCGCCGGCTATTTAAAAAAGGGGGGGTTTGGGGGATCCGGCGATGTGATAATTTTTGTAATGGCGGGTATGCCGACCCAGACCATTGACGAGACCGTTAAAAGCGTCTGCGATACCTGGAAACTGGGGTGCACGGTCATTATCAACCCCTACACGCCTATACCGCAAACCAGGGATTTCGCGTCTCATCAGGAATTCCTGAAAAATAAGGACCTGGCGGAATTGCATCCAAGGCTATGGCCCTTTGCCGATAGAAAAAGTCCGGTAACCTTCCTTGAGGATATATTGAACTGTGAAGGGAGGAGCTCATTCTTTCAGCTGCGGCTGGACAAGGGCGAGATAAAGAACACCGCAATCATAGAAAAGATGAAGCGGGAATTCGCGGAAGACCGGATCAAGGTCTCGAAGATGAATTTAAGCGATATCAGGAAAAAGGCCGGGTTTGTTTTAATAGATCCGGAGTTTAAGCCGGAAGATATGACCAGCGGCATAATAAAAAAGCTATACAGCGCTCTGGTTTACCGCCGCGCCAGGAATATGCATTTTTACATCAGCAGGCCTATTCCGCCGTGCGTCCTCAGATTTGGCCCCCAGTGGTATGAATATCATATGCCTAAAAACTGCCGTTCGTGCCTTACGGAAAACTGCCTGTTCAAGGGTAAGAATATGAGTCCGCCGGAAATGTGCTTGCGGTGCCGGTTTTACAGGAATAACGAGTGTAACGCGTGTTTTTTTACCGCGTAAGCTCAAGAGCTCCCGCGTTTTTAGCGGGAGTTTTTTGTTTGTCCGCGTTAACCAAAGTTTCTTTTCAATCTGACATAACTCTGTTAGAATATAACATAAACATTAAGCGCGGGGCCAGGATACCGGAATCGATATGAATGATGACGCGGGAAGACAGATACGATCTTTTCAAAAGGACGAGATAACCGAGCATTTTATTTACCTGAAGCTCGCCTCTATTGAAAAAATACCGAGCAATAAGGAAGTCATGTTGAAGATCGCCTCCGATGAGCTGGCGCATTATAATATCTGGAAAAAGTATACAAATAAAGACGTTGCCCCTGACCGTTTCCAGATATGGAAATATTTCCTTTTAGCGCGCGTCTTTGGCCTTACATTCGGGCTTAAACTTATGGAGGGCGGGGAAGAGAAAGCGCAGGAAGCGTATGGGCGGATAGCCGCGCACGCCGCGGAGGCTGCGCAGATAGCCGGCGAAGAAGAAGCTCACGAGCGTAAGCTTCTTGAGATGATAGATGAGGAGCGGCTGGAATACGTCGGCTCCATAGTCCTGGGTTTAAATGACGCCTTAGTTGAGCTTACCGGCGCGTTGGCGGGCCTGACTTTCGCGCTGGGAAGCGCGCGCCTGGTGGCGACGGCAGGCGCTATCACGGGGATCGCGGCCTCTTTATCGATGGCAGCCTCGGAGTATCTTTCGACAAAATCAGAGGGGGGCAATAAGAGCCCGCTTAAAGCGGCTATATATACAGGGATTACCTATACCCTGACTGTTATCGCCCTTATTCTGCCGTACCTTTTGTTCGATCATATACTTATCTCTCTTGGATCCATGCTCTTAAACGCGGTGGTTATAATTTTTATGTTTACATTTTACATATCCGTCGTGAAGGGGTTAAATTTCTACAAGCGGTTCCTGGAGATGGTGTCTATCAGCCTTGGCGTTGCCGCTCTATCCTTTGTAATCGGGCTGGGTGTGAGGATCTTGTTAAAAATAGATGTATAATCTTTATTCTATATGGTGATCGAGAATATTTTATTATGGGTCGGGTTATTGATATTTGTCAGCGTAATTTCAAGCAAGCTGTCTGATAAGTTCGCTATCCCGGTATTATTATTGTTCCTGGCTATCGGGATACTCACCGGCTCGGAGGGTTTGGGCGGACTTTATTTTAATAATCCGCAGGCCGCCAAATCAATGGGCATTGTAGCCCTTATTTTTATTATTTTTTCCGGCGGCCTTGATACCAATTGGAAAGAGACCAGGCCGGTAATCGGCCCGGGGATCGTCTTGTCGACAGCCGGAGTATTACTGACCGCGGTCATAACCGGTTTTTTTGCCGTATATATCCTGAAATTCTCATTTCTAGAGGGTATGCTTCTTGGTTCTATAGTTTCTTCAACCGATGCCGCCGCGGTTTTTACCATCCTGCGGTCTAAGCGCATAAGCCTTAAAGACCCCTTAAAGCCGTTGCTTGAATTTGAATCCGGCAGTAACGACCCGATGGCCGTTTTTTTAACCGTAGGTTTTATCAGCGTCCTGACGGTTGAGGGCATGAGCATCGCCGCCTTGATTCCAAGATTCTTCCTGGACATGGGCATGGGGGCGTTTATAGGCTACCTCATGGCGAGATTTATCATATTTTTTATTAACCGCCTAAAGCTTGAATACGAAGGGCTTTATCCGGTGATAATGATCTCTTTTGTGCTTCTTACCTACGTGACCGCCGTTTTTCTCAAAGGTAACGGGATACTCGCGGTGTATCTGGCCGGTTTGATGATCGGGCAGGCGGAATTCCCGAATAAGAAGATGATCAAGAGGTTCCATGACGGAATAGCCTGGCTGATGCAGATCGCCATGTTCGTAACGCTGGGATTGCTGGTCTTTCCTTCGCATATTATTCCGCTCATGGGTGCGGGGCTTTTGCTCACTTTCCTTCTTATAGTGGTCGCCCGTCCCGTTAGCGTTTTATTATGCCTGCTCCCGTTTAAAATAAGCGCGCGAAAGAAAACAATGGTCGCCTGGGTCGGCCTCAGAGGCGCTGTTCCTATCATCCTGGCCACTTTTCCTTTTATGGCGGGCATCCCGCAGGCGGATACGATCTTTAATATCGTATTCTTTGTCGTTATTGCGTCGGTTTTTATTCAAGGGGCGTCTATTCCGGCCCTTTCCAGGATATTGAGGCTCGAAGTTCCTTTGGGGGCTAAGAAGAACTATCCCATTGAGTTCGAAAAAACGGAAGCGATCGACGCGGAATTGACGGATATGATCGTTCCGTTTGAATCCCAGGCTGTGGGCAGGAGGGTCGGCGATCTGAACGTGCCCGAGAAATGCCTGATCGTGCTTATTTCGCGGGACGGTAAATTTGTAATACCCTCAGGCTCTACGGTCATAGAAAGCGGAGATGTCTTGTTGGTGCTGGCCAACGCGGCGGACTTCGCGGCTCTTCAGCAGACGCTCGCTCAGCTCAAAAAAGAAGGAGAATAATGAAAAAGTGGTATGAGTCGTTATTCGAAAACTATGCTCATAAATATGATAAGGAATGTTTTGTTCAGGGGACGCTTGGTGAATGCGATTTTATCGAACAGGAGTTAAAGCATAACAAAAATGTAAGAATACTTGATGTCGGATGCGGGACAGGCAGGCATTCGATTGAACTTACAAAAAGAGGATACAGCGTTACCGGCGTTGACCTTTCCGGGAATCAGATAAAAAGGGCAAGAGAAAAGGCACAAGAGGCAAGGGTAGCCATCGATTTCCAAATACAAGATGCGCGCAATCTCTCTTTTGACGGCGCATTTGATCTGGCGATTATGTTGTGTGAAGGTGGATTCTCTCTTATGGAAACAGATGAGATGAACTTTGAGATCCTCGAGAACGCAACAAAAGCGCTAACAAGTAAAGGCAAGCTTATTTTCACCACATTAAACGGATTGTTCCCGCTGTTTCATCCGGTCAATGAATTCTATAAGTCGGCGCAGAAAGAAGGCCAGTCCCAGTGTAAGGAGTGCTCTTTTGATCTAATGACTTTCCGTGATCATAACACTGCTGTTTTTGAGGATGATTCCGGCAATAAAAGGGAGCTTAAGTGTAACGAGCGTTATTACGTGCCCAGCGAGATAACCTGGCTTTTAAAGACGCTTGGGTTCAAAAAGATCGATATATTTGGCGCTAAGCTTGGAGCATACTCAAGAAACGATAAGCTTACCACGGAGGATTTTGAAATGCTCGTGATTGCGGAAAAATAAAAAAAGGAGCCGATACGATGAAAATAGGAGTGGTTATTTCCAGTAATGATGCGGAGACCTGCTGGAACGCGATCCGGTATGCCAACTTTGCACTCGGGCAGAAGGACGAGGTTAAAATCTTCTTTATGGGAAAGGGCGTTGAATATCAAAAGGTCAGTACAGAGAAATTCAATACTGTTGAGCAGGCAGAGAAATTTATGCAAGCAAGTGGTAAAATTTATGCTTGTGGAAGCTGTATTAAATCCCGGGAGCAGGAGGGTTCCGAGATGTGCCCGATCTCGACCATGAAGGAGATGTATGATATCGTTAAAGAGAGCGATAAGATTGTGACTTTTTAACTGGAGATAATATGATTGATACAGATAAATTACGCACAGCATTAGCCAATGAACGAACGTTGTTGGCCTATATCCGGACCACGCTGTCCGCATGGATTTTTGGTATGGCGGCCGTAAAGTTTTTCCCGGAATATTTTCTGATGGTTTGTTTGGGTTGGGGCGCGATCGTAAGCGGCGTTATAATTCTATTCTGGGGTATTGCTCAATCCCGGAAGCGGCATGTATTGAATGGTGGCGAGACTAAGAATGAAAAAAGCGATACAAATTAAACCCATTGGCATTATTCACACGCCGTATAAGGAGCCCAAGGGGATCCCTATTCAGGGGAAATTTGAAAAAGGGGTTACCGGTACTGTCCGGCTTTTTCCGAAATATCATGCAGGGCTTAAGGATATTGAGGGGTTTTCGCACATTGTTCTGATATATCATTTCAACCGTTCAAAAGAGGAGAGTCTTACAGGCAAGCCGTTCCTTGAAGACGTTGAACATGGAATATTCGCGATCCGCAGTCCTCACAGACCGAATCATATCGGTTTTTCTATTGTGAAGCTGGAAAGCGTAAAGGGCGGAACAATTACATTTTCTGAAGTTGATATCTTAGACGGCACTCCGCTTTTGGACATCAAGCCTTACGTGAAGCACTTCGACAGCCGGGATAAAGTGAGAAATGGTTGGATAGATAAGCATTTTAAAAATTGTAGAGTTCCCAAAAGAGCGAAAATATGATGTATCGTATAAATTTATCTGTTCATATAGTTTTAGACACTTGGACGTAGTTGCATAAGGCATTAACATGAAAGAAGATAAGAAAAAAGTTTTTTTTCGTACTTTCGGCTGCCAGATGAACGTGAGGGATTCTGAGGTCATCGGCGGGCTGTTGAAAAAAGAGGGCTTCAGGATAACTGAAGAGCCCAGGGAAGCCGATGTCGTCATTTTTAATACCTGCTCGGTAAGGCAGCATGCCGAGGAAAAGGTCTGGTCGGAGATCGGCAGGTTTAAAACTGGCGGTAGGCGCGCCGCAAGCCATAAGGTAGAAACAAAGCCGATCATCGGGCTTTGCGGTTGTATGGCTCAGTATCACAAAGAAGGGGCGTTCGAGAGGTCCGCGCTTATTGACTTTGTCGTCGGCCCCAGCGATATAGATAAGATACCCGGGATAATAAAAAAACTCGCCGGCAGGGGTATCTATGAAAGCAAGTTCTGGGAAACAGAAGGCACGGGCCGGCCGGAAGAAGTCTATCATACCGGGTTTTACGCCGATAAGGAACATGCTTACGTGGTTATTTCCGAGGGGTGTTCTAATTACTGTTCATATTGCATTGTTCCTTATGTCCGGGGAGAGATCCGGCACCGAGCGCAGGGCGATATCCTTCAAGAAATAGAGGAAGCTGTCCAAAAAGGCATAAAGAACATAACCCTGCTGGGGCAGAATGTCAATGCCTACCGGCATGGAGAAGCCGGCTTTATCGGTCTGCTCAAATCGGTTGATTCCATAAAGGGCTTAAAAAGTTTTAGCTTTGTGACATCGCATCCTAAGGATACATCTGTAGAGCTATTCCAGGCTATGCGGGATTGCCAGAAGCTCAAAAAATACCTGCATCTAGCGGTCCAGTCAGGCTCCGATAGGATACTAAAACTGATGAACCGCGGTTATGACAGAAAATTTTATTTGGATTTAGCGGATAAGTATCGTAAAATTGTTAAGGACGCCGTATTGACTACGGATATAATCGTAGGTTTTCCGGGAGAGACAAAAGAGGATTTTGATGATACGCGCGATCTGGTGGATAAAATAAAGTTCAATGCCGCTTTTATTTTTAAGTATTCCCCGCGTCCGGGCACCGCGGCATTCAGGCTGCCGGACGATGTCCCTGATGGAGAAAAGAAGAAGAGGCACGCGGCGATCTTGAACCTGCAAAAGAGAATATCGAAAACATTCCCCAGAACATATATTAAAGATAAAGATGAAGAATAAACAAACGACACATGTCATGGCTTTCGGGATAATAATAGCCGCCATGTCGATTGCATTTTTTTGCATGGCCTCCCCGTCATGCGCCTTTGACCTGGAGAAAGCCCGTGAATATTTTGTAAAAGAAGATTACCAGGGCACGATCAAAGAATGCGAGAATATACTGGCGTATAAGGGATATTCCAGGGAACTGGATGAGCTTTATTACATCCTGGGTTTAAGTTATATGAAGACGGGAAATTACTTACGGGCTTCCGATATATTCGAGATAATAATCAATGAATTCAAGGATAGCGCCTTCAAGGATGACGCTATGCTGGGGCTGGGGGATACCTATTTCTTAAGGGGCGATTATAACGCCGCGCAAAACCGGTATAAAACCTTTTTAGAAAATGAGCCTTTGACCAGGCTGAAACCTGCAGTATATTACCGCTTTGCGCAGATCTGCGTGAATAACCGGGACCAAAGAGGGGCCCGGGAGTATATGGAAAAATTAAAAAAGGAATATCCTTTTAGTTTTGAGTCGCGTATGGAACTTACTCCCGCGCAGGAGGCCCTGTCTTTTACCATACAGGTGGGCGCTTTTTCAAGGAATGACAACGCGCAGAACCTCTGTCGGATACTCATTGGTAAAGGCTATAAGGCTTATATTGAGGAAGCTTCCTCCGGAAGCGGCCGCGCTTATAAGGTCCGGGTCGGGAAATTATCTTCCCGTTTTGAAGCCCAACAATTGGAGCGCAAGCTGTCCAATGAGGGATATCCAACCAAGATATTCCCATAAGTGAAAAAGAAAGCCGCCACGCCAATTAAACCCAGGCCCGGAATAATATTCTTAGTCGGGCCGACCGCCATCGGCAAAAGCCGGGCCGCCGTCCATTTAGCGCGCGAGTTGGGCGCCGAGATTGTTTCAATGGATTCGATGCAGGTCTATAAAGGCATGGATATTATCAGCGCCAAGCCGACGGCCTCGATGAAAAAAGAGGCCAAACACCATTTGCTGGGTTTGATCGCTCCCTCCAGGAGCTTTAATGCCTCGGACTACCGCAAGGCGGCGGTCCGCTGCCTGAAAGAGATAATAAAACGCAAAAAAATACCTCTATTTGTCGGGGGCTGCGGTCTTTATATGAGCGCGCTGCTAGACGGTATATTTACGGAAAAAAAGAAAGACAAGGCTATAAGGAACAGGCTGGAGCGGGAAGCGGCCCGGCTGGGTAAGGAAGCCCTTTACCAAAGGCTTAAAAAGGCGGATCCTGTTGCGGCCTTAAAGATCCATCCTAATGATTTAAGGCGCGTGATCAGAGCCCTGGAGGTCTATGAAAAGTGCGGCATTCCTATTTCGCAGCTGCAAAAAAAGCGCAGAGGCATTGCCGCGGATCATGAAGTAAGGGTCTTTGGCCTGAATATGGACCGGGCGCGTTTATACGGCAGGATAAATAGCCGTGTTGAGGTTATGTTTAGGGACGGGCTGGTAAAAGAGGCAACGCGCCTGCTTAGATCAAGATTGAGCCGGACAGCATCGGCGGCAATAGGCATACGGGAAGTAAAGGAGTACCTTAAGGGCAGCTATGGCCTGGAAGAGGCCAAAGCCCGGATTATGCGTAACAGCCGGCTTTACGCTAAAAGGCAGATGACCTGGTTTAGGAAAGATAAGCGCGTTAAGTGGCTGATGATCAAGGATAAAGAAACCGCTCAACATATATCCGCAAGGATACGAAAGGCTTTATAATGGAAAGGACCCTGCTGGTTACTATAAAACTGGATTACCAGGATGATAACTGGAGGCTGGAAGATATCGCTGATGAACTTGAAAGCCTCACCGAGGCTTGCGGCGCCAAGATAATCGACCATGTCACTTGCCTGCGGGACAGGCCTACGGCAGGCCTTTTCATAGGCAGCGGTAAGGCTGAAGAAATAGCCTTAATATGCCAGGAAGAAAAAATTGATACCGTGATCTTTAGTGAAGACTTATCCGGGGTCCAGCAGCGCAATCTTGAAGATATCCTGGGGAAAAAAACCATTGACCGCACCCAGCTTATCCTGCATATATTTGCCAAACACGCCTCAAGCCTGGAGGGGAAGATGCAGGTTGAACTGGCGCAGCTGCAGTATATTATGCCGCGCCTGACCGGAAAAGGTATTATTCTCTCCCGTCAGGGGGGAGGTATCGGGACCAGCGGCCCGGGCGAGACGAAATTGGAAGTTGACCGGCGGCGCATCCGCAAGAGAATAGAGAAACTTAAAGACGACCTTAAACATCTCAGCCTCCATCGCACGACAATGCGTAAAAAGAGGCAGGAGAATTCCGTGGCAAGCATTGCCCTGGTCGGTTATACCAACGCCGGAAAATCTACCCTTTTAAATCTGCTTACCGGCTCAAACCAGGTCGTGCGCAACGGCCTTTTTACAACCCTTGACCCTCTGACAAAAAGCCTGCGCCTGCCCAATGGGGAAAACGTGATAATCTCGGATACGGTGGGGTTCTTGCATAACCTGCCGCACCATTTGATAGAAGCTTTTAAAGCCACCCTTGAGGAGGTATCGCAGTCGGATCTACTGATCCATGTCCTGGATGTAAGCCACCAAAGGACCATGGAGCATTATGAGTCGGTTCTTGAGGTCTTAAAAGAACTGGAATCTGATCAAAAGCCGATAATTAACGCCTTGAATAAGATCGACCTCCTGGAAGATAAGGCCTGGCTTGGCCGGATGAAAGAGGATTTTCCCGGATCTATCGCTATCAGCGCCAAATCAGGGGAGAATATTGACACTCTGATCAAAGAGATCCAGAAAAAATTCGTCTCTAAGATGACAGAACTGGATATATCTATTCCTAATACCCGGATGGATCTGATAAACCTTTTTTATCGCGAGGGGCAAGTAAAAGATATCCAGTATCTCGAAAAAAGCATTAAAATTAAGCTGTTCTTACCTACAATTCTATACCATAAACTATTGGATTCCAAACAGATAGAGAATAACTGTTAGAATAACTAATTATTTTTATCATTTTTCCTTGACAAGATAATTATTTTATGTTAGATTTAATACTGGTGAATTAACAGAAGGGGGTAAGATGGGCACCTTTGATATTTTTATCAGCCCTGACGAGCCGGTATACGTGATAAGCGTTGTTAGTAAACTTGTAGATCTGCCGGTTTGGACGCTTAGACAATTAGATAAAAGCGGGGTTGTTTGCCCTAAAAGAATAGGCAAAAAGAGCAGGCTTTATTCTTTAAAAGATGTGAAAAGACTAGAGTATGTGCATTATTTAATGGAGGATAAACACGTGAATATCCATGGTATAAAGATTATTATAGAAAAGGAATCCGGGGAATAAATTTTTTTATTTTTAAGTTAGCACTCTAATGATTAGACTGCTAACAGTATAGCATAGGAGATTGACATGAGATTAGATAAAATGACGGTAAAATTACAGGAAGCTATACAAGAGGCAATAAGCCTTGCTGCCGGATCCGGGCATCAGCAGGTTGAACCGGAACATTTGCTTTTAGCCCTGCTAAGGCAGGAAGAGAGCATTATTGTCAGCACATTGGATAAACTGGGCATCAGGGATTTTCGCTTTATTAAGGTACTCGAGGAAGACCTAGCCAAGCGGCCGGCTGTAAGCGGGGCCAGCGCCCAGGCTTATTTTTCAGGCAGGATGAACAAGTTATTCACTTCAGCCGCGAATGAAGCTCAGGGCCTGAAAGATGAATTTATCTCAGCAGAGCATATATTATTGGCATCGCTTTCCGACAATGAATCTCCGGTGGCGAAAGAATTCACGCGGCTAAGCCTGGATAAAGAAGCAGTTTTATCCGCCCTTAGCCGGGTCCGGGGCAGCCATCGGATCACCGATGAGAATCCTGAAGAAAAATTCAATGCCCTGGAAAAATACGGCCAGGATATTACAGACCTGGCAGTTAAAATGAAGCTTGACCCGGTAATAGGCCGGGATAAGGAAATAAGACGCTTGATGCAGGTTCTCTCGCGCCGGACCAAGAATAATCCGGTGTTGATAGGCGAAGCAGGCGTGGGAAAGACCGCGATCGCCGAAGGCTTAGCCCAGCGCATTATAGCCGGGGATGTTCCCGAAGGGCTAAAAAATAAGAAGATAATCGCTCTGGACCTGGGAAGCCTGGTAGCGGGGACAAAATTCCGCGGCGAATTTGAAAACCGCTTAAAGGCGGTCTTAAATGAGATCAAAGCCAAGAACGGCCAGGTCGTCCTTTTTATTGACGAGTTGCATACGATCGTAGGCGCGGGCGCCGCCGAAGGCGCTATAGACGCTTCCAATATGTTAAAACCTTTACTTGCCCGGGGCCAGTTGCGTTGTATCGGCGCCACGACCCTGAATGAATACCGCAAGTACATTGAAAAAGACAGCGCCTTGGAACGGCGTTTTCAACCTATATATGTCGATGAACCGGATGCGCAGGATACTATCGCGATACTGCGCGGCTTAAAAGAAAAGTATGAGCTTCATCATGGGGTGAGGATCAAGGATTCCGCTTTGATCGCCGCGGCGATATTATCCAGCCGTTATATAAGCGAGAGGCATCTGCCCGATAAGGCGGTAGACCTGATCGATGAGGCGGCTTCCCGTTTAAGGATCGAAATAGACAGTATGCCCGTGGAAATAGACACTGTGCAAAGGAAGATAATGCAGCTTGAGATCGAAAAACAAGCCTTGAAGAAAGAAAAAGATGATCCTTCGTTAGGCAGGCTAAAAAAGATCGATGATGAATTAGAGGCGCTGAAAAAAGAACTCAGCGGAAAAAAGAAACAGTGGGAAAAAGAAAAGAACTTGATAGTTAAAATGAAAAAAACCAAAGAGGAGATAGAAAAGCTTAAAAATGAAGCGGCGGCCGCTGAAAAATCCGGTGACCTTGACCGGGTAGCCGAGATCAAATACGGCAAATTAATAGAATTGGATAAACAATTACGGAAAGACGACCAGGAATTAGGCGCGCTGCAAAAGGACGCCCTCATGCTCAGGCAGGAGGTCGCCGATGAGGATATAGCGGAGGTGATCGCGGAATGGACTAATATACCTTTGACCAAGCTTATGCAAACCGACACGGAAAAACTGCTCAAGATGGAAGAACATCTTAAGGCTCACGTTGTCGGCCAGGATGAGGCGATAAAGATAATAGCCGGCTGCGTAAGGCGCTCGCGCTCAGGATTGAGCGATGAATCGCGGCCAATGGGTTCGTTTATCTTTCTTGGCCCTACCGGCGTTGGAAAGACCAAACTGGCCAAGACCTTAGCCGGATTCCTGTTTGATGATGAAGATGCCCTGGTGCGCGTAGATATGTCCGAATATATGGAGAAATTCAGCGTCTCGCGCTTAATCGGCGCGCCTCCGGGGTATGTCGGTTATGACGAAGGCGGGCAGCTGACCGAAAAGGTGCGGCGGCGGCCTTACGCGGTCATCCTGCTGGACGAAATAGAAAAAGCCCATCCGGACGTATTTAACATCCTGCTCCAGGTATTGGACGCCGGAAGGCTTACTGA
>JAQTUY010000024.1 GCA_028707105.1 Candidatus Omnitrophota bacterium
GCCTGCTGAACAGCCCTGTTGATCTCGGTCAGGATACTGGCGACCTTCATAATAAACTCTTTACCTTCCACAACTTCCCTGGAACTGCTCTCTATGGAAGTTACGGCGCGGCCGGTCTCCGACTGGATGGTCTTGATCAGAGCGCCTATCTTCCTTACCGCGTCGGTAGATTCCTCGGCCAGCTTCCTGACCTCTTCGGCTACGACGGCAAAACCCCTTCCCGCCTCTCCCGCGCGGGCAGCCTCAATAGCGGCGTTCAAAGCCAAAAGGTTGGTCTGGTCGGCAATAACGGTAATGGTATCGGTGATCTCTCCGATCTGCTGGGACTTCTCCCCCAGCCCCTGGATGACGCTGGTAGCGTTATTCACGGTGGAGGTCAGGCGGTTTATTTTCTCGACTGCCTCCTCAATGACTATCCGTCCGGCTTCGGCTTTTTTAGTTATCTGGCTGACGCCCTGCGCGGAACTCTGGGCGTTAGAAGCGACTTGTTTTAAGGAACTGGACATCTCATCGATGATCTTGTGGGTATCCTCGACCCTCTTTGCCTGGGTGGTGATACCTCTGGATATCTGCTGGATGGCGTTGGATATTTCCTGGGTGGAAGCGTTTATCTCCTGGGCAGAACTTGATAATTCCTCAGCCGAAAGGGAAACATTATCGGCTGTGGACCTGACCCGGCTGACCATACTGTGCATAAAAGTAATGATCCTGTTAAATGCTACGGCCAGGGCCCCTACTTCGTCATCCCCGCCCACACCGATCTTCTGGGTCAGGTCACCGGCTTTAGAAGCGAGGTTTTCCGCGCCTTCAATAAGTTTCTTAACCGGATTGATCAGGGTCCTCTGCAAGAAAAAGAAGATTAGGACGCTGATGATCAATAATGACACGACCAGGGAAAGGATATTACGGTTGAGGACATCACTGATGGCATTCTCGGTGCGGAACCAATTCAGAGAAAGACAAACAGCTCCGATGACATTCCTGCCGGAAGCATTATCAAATATGGGGACAATGCGCAGGTAGGCATCGATCCTGGAATCCCCCTTTATAACGGGCTGGAGGGCTTCGACTACTTCCTTCTTCGCGATCGCCCTGTCTAAACCGGGTACGCTGTAAACGCTGCCTATTTTATTTCTATCTTTGCTGAATAAGACTGTGCCCCGGGAGTCAACGACAAACAAGCTCTCTATTTCCGCGGGGCTGGACAGGTCCTTGACAAAAAGTTCAAGCATCTCCTTGTCAACAGGAGCATTATTATCGGGTTGTATCGCTTTTTGCACTAAATGCGCGATGCCATTGGAGAATAGGCGGGAAGTATTCTTAGCCTCGGTCTTAAGCATCTCGGTCTGGTACTTATTTATGATCCATAACCTGACGCCGAGTATAACGATGAGGGTAAGTAATATGCACGCCAAGATCTTTGTGCCGATACTCTTATTAAATCCCCCAAAAATCTGCATCCGGTCTCCTAGCCCACGAGGGCACACCTACGCCTTAACCAATTGCGTAGGGTGTCAATATTCACAACCGTCGTATTTTATAATAAGCCTTTTAAGCTAATTTGTCAAGACAGATAAAAACCTAATATTTCAGGGCTCTGAGTATCTCTACGCCAAATTCGACCGCGGCTGAAGGGCCGTTAGCGGTAATAATATTGCCGTCCTTCTCGACGGACCTGCCGGTATAATCGGCGCCCAGGGCTTTAAGCTCTGCCTCTTGAGAAGGGTGCACTGTAGCCCTCTTTCCGTTTAGAATGCCGGCCTTACCCAAAGTGATCGGGGCGATGCATATCGCGGCCACTATCTTATTGAACGCGACGGCGTTGCGCGCCAGCTTATGGGCAAAGGGATTATCCCAATATTCAGTCGAACCCTCGCCGCCGATAAAGATCACGGCGTCAAAATCCCCCATATTAACATCGGTAAAAAGCATATCGGGCTTAACCCTGGCGCCGAGAGAACCCTTGGCTTCATCAAGAGTGGAAGAGGCCACCTTGACCAGGATACCCTCTTTTTCGAGGACCTGCTTGGGAGGAAAAAATTCATCATCCCTGAACTCCACGCGCGGGATTATCATCACTACTTTCTTAATGGCCGCGTCCTGGGCGTAAACGCAGGAAATAAACACTAAAGCGCAGAAACTTAGTAAAAAAGCCTGAAATCTAAACCCCGGAACTTTGATCCTCATCATGACTACCTCCTCATTCACAAGAATGACACCCACGCCTTCAGCAATTGCGTGGGGTGCTATATTATTTTATCGGCCTGACGGGCGATCATCAATTCTTCATTAGTGGGAATGACCAGGACGCGCGGTTTCTTCTTAAAATAGGACAGGGCGTCCCGGCATATTTCGGCCCTGACATCAGCCTGATGCTCTCCGATCCCGGCGGTAAAGACCACGGCATCGGTTCCCCCCATTATCGCGGCGTAGGCGCCGATATATTTTTTTATCCGGTGGATAAAAACCTGTATGGCCAGGCGGCAGCGCTTATTTGACGCGGATGCTTTTTCCACGGCGCGCATATCGTTGCTTAAACCGGATATCCCTTTAAGCCCGCTTTCCTTATTTAAGATGTTATCGATCTCATGGATGCTCTTTCCCTGGTTTTGCATGATATATGTCACCAGGGCCGGATCTATATCCCCGCAGCGCGTACCCATCACCAGGCCCTCAAGCGGAGTAAAACCCATGGACGTGTCCACGGGCTTGCCTTTGTCGACGGCGGTTATGCTGCAGCCGTTGCCCAGGTGGCAGGTAATGATCTTTAAACGGGATAGCGGTTTCTTTAATATCCTGGCCGCCTCATGAGCGACATACTCATGGCTTGTACCGTGGAAACCGTATCTTCTTATCCTGAACTTTTCGTAATATTCATAGGGTATGGCATAAATATAGGAGTAATCCGGCAGGGCCTGATAGAATGCGGTATCAAATACGGCCACCTGCGGCACGGAAGGCAGCAGCCTCTTACAAGCCAGGATACCCTCTAAGTTAGCCGGATTATGCAGGGGGGCAAGCTGGATGCACTGCCTGATATTTTTTATAGTCTGCTCGTTTATTAGAGCGGGTTCTTTAAATTTCTCCCCGCCGTGGACTACGCGGTGGCCGACCACATCGATACCGTCCACCCGGGACAAAACCAATTCCACCCCCTGGTGATGATTGGCTATCTTGCTGCCTTTCTCGCCTATCTTTTCGATCAACCCCTGAGCAATGACCTTAGCCTGGGGCATAATGAACGATTTATACTTTATCGATGAGCTTCCACAGTTGATAACCAGGACTTTTTTCATGGCTAGGCTTGCGCCCTTATCGCGGTTACCGCTGCGCAATCTACTATATCGTCCACCGTACAGCCGCGGGAAAGATCGCTGCATGGTTTATTCAGCCCCATGATCAACGGGCCGAGCGCCCTGGCTTTGGCCAGCCGCTGCACCAGCTTATAACTAATGTTGCCGGAATTCAGGTCCGGGAAGATAAGAACGTTGGCTCTGCCCTGGATGGGACTGTCGGGATATTTGATCTGCGTGACCTCAGGGATGATCGCGGCATCCACCTGTAATTCTCCGTCGACCAGAAGATCCGGCTGCATCTGGCGCGCCAGGGCCAGGGCCTCTTTAACCTTATCCACAAGCCTGCCGGCGCTTGAGCCTCTGGTGGAGTAACTTAAAAAAGCTACCCGCGGAGTCAACCCTAAAACCTTTTTCGCCAGTTCCGCGGAAGCTACCGCTATACACCCCAGCTGCCTGGGATTAGGATCGGGGATAATGCCGCAATCGGCGAATACGAACGTCCCGTTGTCGCCATATTCGCAATCCGGGACAGCCATAATAAAACAACTGGCAGCTATCCCAAACCTCTCATTAATGCCCAGGCAATGTATGGCCGCCCTTGCCACATCAGCCGTAGTATGGCTGGCCCCCGCGACGCAGCCGTCTACCACTCCGTTCCTGGCCATCATTTCGGCGATATAAAGAGGATCCTGCATGACCTGCCTTGCCTGCTCTATGGTCATACCCTTGGCTTTACGCAGTTCATAATACTGCTGGGCGTATTTTTCTTTTTCTTCTCCGGCGACCTTACCGGCGTCGACAAAAACAACCTTGACGATCTTTTCTTTCTCCAGTATCCGGGCAGCCTCCAAAGTGCGCTCGTCTTCCATTTCAGGCAGCGCGATGGTTTTGAGGTCAGAGGCGGCCTTACGCCTGATCATGCTTATAGTATCCATATATCACATCCTTTCTACGATCTTATCCAGATCAACATAATCTTTTATGAACTTAACAGCCATTTCTATTTTATCTTTATCTTCAGGCCTGATCTTGACCGTCAGGTCATGAATAGTCGAAGCTACATCATAAGTATCGTTCCTGGTCAATAAAACCGGAATAGACTTTTCCTCCAGCGTATCCATAATATCTTTGGAAGGCATGATCCCGCCCGTTAAGACGATACTTGCTATCTTGAGTTCCTCTTTGTTGTCGTCCTTGACGCAGCTAAGCGCCATTTTGATAATGTCCTCCCTGTCTCCGGGAGTAATAAGGAGAGTATGGTCCACGATATACGGAAGGCAATCAGCCGGGGTCATCGCTCCGACTATGATCTTAGACAGCACGCGGTTAAGCGACTTACTTCCGCATAACAACTTGTAATCCGTTTCTTCCAGGATCTGGCTTACCTTGGGATAGGAAAGAATAGGGTTATAAGGCATCACCCCGAAAACTTCCACTCCCTTCCTGGCCAACCCCTGCTTTACCAGTTTCTTTATCTTGTCAAATTTCTCCGGCAATACCTTGTTGACTATTACGCCGGCGACCTTGACCCCTTCTTTTTCAAATAACGCTTTATTAAGGAGTATTTCGTCAATTGGGCGGCCGACCCCGCCGGATGAGATTATAATGACCTTGGAACCAAGCAGGCGGGCCACCTTGGCGTTGGAATGGTCGAATACCGAACCCACTCCCGCGTGGCCGGTGCCTTCTATGACCACGAGGTCGCAGCCCTTGGTCAAATGCCCGTAAGATTGCCGGATCTGTTTGCTGATGCTGCCCGGATCGGGCTTGACGATATAAGTCTCGGTAAAGCCCTTTTCTACCGCTATCGGGCTCATGTCCTTAAGCTGGCTCTTTTTTATCCCGAGCACATGCTCGACGAGGACTGAATCCTCGTCTACCTTTTGGCCTTCTTCTTCGAGATAGCGCTGCCCGATAGGCTTGATGAAAGAGACATTCTTAAACCTGTTTTTGAGGTTACAGATAAGGCCGAGGCTTACAGTGGTCTTACCGTCATTCTGCTTTGTAGCGGCTATAAATATCTTTTTCATTAAAGCAGGACTTCGTCAATCTTGCTCTTTAATTGCGGCTTGGGCAGAGCCCCGACTACCTGGTCCATGACCTCGCCCTTTTTAAAAAACATCAGCGTAGGCACGGACATCACCCCATAACGGCCCGGCACCTGAGGGCTCTCATCCACATCGAGCTTGCCGATCTTCACCCTTCCGGCGTACTCCTTGGATAATTCCTCCAGTATCGGGGCGACCATCTTGCAGGGGCCGCACCAGGTAGCGTAGATATCTACGACGACCGGCAGATCGGACTGCAGAACCTCACTTTTGAAATTATTATCCGTTAAATGTATTGTTCCCATAGTCAAAAGCATAACAAAAACACAAACTAATTGCAAGGAATTTCAATTCAACAGTTCCTGCACCGCGGACATTATCTTATTGGAAGCATCCAGCAATATTTCCTTGGAGGCATTCGCCTGCGTAAGCCCGGAAAGATCAATGGGTTTTCCGATCCGGACCGTGATCGGATAAAGCCTTATCGAACTCCTGGTGCGGGGCCAGGCCTCGAAGCTCCCCAGTATCCCCACCGGCAGGACTAATACGCAGGATTCGCGCGCCAGGTGAGCCATGCCGCCCCTGACCTTCCCCAGGCGGCCGTCCTCGGTGCGCCTGCCTTCAGGAAAAATACCGACAATATCGTTATTCTTCAACGCGATCACCGCCTGATGCAAAGCGCGTGAATCAGTCTTGCCTCTGGTGCGGATAAAACGCAGCTGTTTTAAGATCCACTTTACCAGGAGAAGGTCGAAATATTCATCGACCACTATCCAGCGTATATAACGCGGTATGGCGGCCGAAATAGCAAAAGGGTCGAGGAAACTGGCGTGATTGGAAACAAGCAGAAAATTCCTTTTCGCGGGCAGGTTCTCCAGACCCTCCACCTTAAGACGGAAGAATAATTTAAAAAGCAATATAAAAAACAGCCGGGATACCCAATAGAACATTAAAATTTGGCTTGAAGCCTGACCTCCGTGTAAACCCCGCTTTCGATCTGGACCTTTCCTATATCGTCTTTATAATCCAGAAAACGGCCGAACGATCCTCCTACCGTTATGAAAGTCTGGATATGCTTGTTGACATCATACTCCACCCCGCCGCCGATGCGCTTCTCGCGGTACTTCAGGACAGCGCTTCCGGTATTTCCCCTGGCTACCTGGAATTCTTCGTTCTCAAAAGCGCCGGTCAATAACACCGCTAAGCGTTCATTCATCCTATACTTAATACTCGGCATTCTGGGAACAAGGTTAAAAGATAGCTTTTCAGTGGGTTTATAGATCATCCCCGCGAACGGCCAGATATTATATTCATATCCGGGATAAAACGCGGCGCCCGCTATCAAAGTCAGCGTATCGCTTGGCTGATAGACTAAAAATGTCTTCTCGGATATGCGGAATGACTCCGAGTCGCCGCTCCAGTTATCGGAATTAAAAGAAGGGCTCACCCTTACTCCTAAATATACCTTCTCGAAAGGAGTAGGAAGATAGGTGTCCAGGTCAACGTAGATCTGGGTCAACCGCGCAGGCAGGGGGACAGAGATATTCTCTTCATTTATCCCCACGAACTCCTGCCCCACCGCGATACTTACCGGCAGCTTATCCGCGATCTTAAAATTGTAACCTACTTCCGCGCCGGACTCAATAAGGCTTATCTTACCGGGAGCCTGTTCCCGGTCGACAGAAGGCCTGTACCGGAAGTAGGAATCAAATTCAACTGTCGGATTAGTAACTTCTTCGGCCTGTACCTGGATCGCCGCCCCAAAAATCAAGCCTGCCGTTAACAAGGCTATAAAATATTTCATTTTTCCCCTCCTCATTTACTTTGCCTCCATGACCACTAACGTAATATCATCATACTGCTCGCGGGTTGAGATAAAATTATACACCTCATCCTTTAAAGAAGCAAGTAATTGGTCGACAGGTTCAGAGCCGTGCCTGGATACTGAATCGGTAAGCCTGCTTAAGCCGTAAAGTTCTTCGCCCGGGTTACGGGCTTCGGTTATACCATCGGTATAGAGGACTACCTTGTCATTATGGCTCAATGACAGCTCGTTATCTTCCAGGAACTCGGCTATCTCGGGGAGCATCCCGATCATAAAGCCGCCGCTCTTGATAAGCTCGACTTTCTTATCCTGGGCGCGGTAAACGATGATATGCTCGTGGCCGGCCGAGGAATAGAGCAGTTTATTCTGCCTGGCGTCCCATTTAAAGTAAAGAAGGGTCATGAACTTCTGGCCGCCGATGTGCATCTGGAGTATCTGGTTGGTCTTAAGGAGTATCTGCTTGGGAGAAGGTTCCTCCTGGGAGAGAGTGTGGATAGCGGTCTTGGCCATGGCCATCAGCAGGCCTGCGGCAACACCCTTGCCGGAGACGTCGCCGATCACGACGGAGAGCTGGTTCTTATCGGGCAGAGGTATGAAGTCGTAATAGTCCCCTCCTATCTCCTTGGCCGGCTGCATCAGGCCCTGAACGGTAAGGCCGGGGACATTGGGAGTCTGATGAGGAAGTAAGGTCATCTGGATCTCACGTCCGAGCTTTAGTTCCTCGGCCAATCTCTCTTTTTCAACCATCTCTTTTACCAGGAAGGCGTTTTGCAGGGAGATGCCGGCCTGGGTAGCAAAAGAGTTGATCAGGTTTAAGTCCTGTTCATTAAAGGCTGCTTCAGTCAGGCGGTTATCCAGGTAGAGCAGGCCGAGGAGCTCGCCCCGCACTTTAAGAGGGGTACAGATGACGGACTTGATCTGATAAGTCTTGATGTCCTCATCCTGATTGAGCGAAGGAGCAACCTGAGGGCTGTAAAGCAAAGACGAGACCTTGACATTAGCTTCATCTATAATGACACGGCAGAGCTTGTATTTTTTGGAATCCAGGAGAGGGGTGATCTCCAGGCCGGCTTCTGTGCCTTGAGCGATCTTAACCTGGAGGGTCTTCTTATCCGGAGAAGATAATAACAAGAACCCTCTTTCGGCGCCGGAGACCTCGATAGCTGATGAGACTATCTTGCTTAAGAGCTCCTCTACGTCTAAGATAGAGCTTAAGTCGTGGCTGACGGAGATAAGCGTATTCAGACGGCGCTCGACTGCCAGCCTTTCCTGGGCAGTGGCTTCTTTGGCTTCCGTCTCTTCTACTTTGATGCCCAGGGCAGCGGCGGTCCTCTGGATATAGAGCTTGGCGCCGATCTCTTTAAAGACGTTATAGGCTTCAAGGTATCTTTGCTTGGCCTGGTCGGGCTTACCGATTGATTCCAGGAATTTGGCGTATTCAAAGAGCGAGCGGCCGAGTTCGTAGCGGCGGTAAAAACGTTTGCAATGGTCGATGCTCTTTAGAAAATACCCTTCGGCTTTTTTGTTACGACCCACTAACGCGTTATATTTAGCATTGACCCGCAACGCGCCGCCTTTGTGGTTGGGCCAGGTAATATTCCTTACGGTAGACCATATACAGGCATTCCTGATTTTTTTGAGTTCCTGCTTTTTTTGTTTTTTATCTAATGAAGGCAACACGGACTTGTATTTTTCAATATAGGCGTCAGCCAAATGATAATAAAGATAAACAATATAGTCGTAGGCAAAAGTCGCCCCCTGCTCCCTGTCTATTTTTTTAGCCTTTTCCAAATATTTGACCGCGTCTTCATATTTGCCCTGTTCTAAATTATTATATCCGTAATCCGCGTTGACCCGACAAGCCACAAACCAGATCTTCTCATGTTCGCTTATGGCTATACTGTCCTTCTGTAATGCTTCAGCCTTATCTAATTCGCCTTTTTCAACAAGGGCGCGGGAGGCAAGGTCCTCGGCGCAGCAGATACCGTGGGCATCCCTGTTTTTTACGCTTATATCTAAATAGACGCTGTGGTGTTCCAGCGAATTCGCGTATTCTCCCATATAAAAACATATTAATCCTGACAACTGATGCATAATCGCGAATTCCCACATATCGCCGATTTTTTGATTTAAATTAACTGCCTGAGTTGCATAATCCAGACTTTTCCGGTAATTGTCCAATCCTCCTTCCCACATATGAAGATAACCAAACCATCCTGTCGTCCTGGCTATTCCCCATTCATAATTTTTATCCTTAAGAATAGCCATCGCATTATCCATAATGCCGATCGCTCTTTTGAATAACGACATGTTGCCTATTAACGTCCCATACGTGCTGATACTCATACCTAATTCTTTGGACTTTCCTATTCTTGAGCGGCTCAGGTTCATCGTTCTATACGCTATCCAAAGAAACTTCTCCAGGCTGGAAACCATAACCATCCATTCTGCCGCGATGTAAGCTGAAATTATCTCAATATCCTCCGGCTTGACAGGTTTGCCTTCCCTGCGTAAAGCCAGTTTAGGAAATATACACTGCGATATATAGACAATAAATTCTTTCAATATGGAAAATACTGCCTGCCCTGTTGTATTAGGATATTTCTCTCCCAAGAATGAGACCCCTTTAGCTAAAGCATTACCGCCGGATGCAAAATCCCCTTTTCTAAAATAAGCGCTGCTGACAAAACGGTATAATTTGGCTTTGTCTAACGGCTTCTCTTTTAACCTGAGTATCTCCTCTACTGTTTTTATTACCTCATCGCTCCTGCCAAGACTAAGATACACTTCGGTCAACTCTTCTTTAGCCTCTACCCACTGCGGGCTATTCTTCTGCCCCTTATCTTCAAGGATACCGATGCTTAAGTTATAATACTTGATAGCTTCTTCATTAGCATAGTTCTGCTTGGCTTTGTGGGCTGCGGGCAGAGCGTATTGCAAAGATTTTTCTTTATTGCCGGCTTCGGTATAGTGGTGGGCAAGGTCGAAGAGGATGGGTTCGGTATTATCCTTGTAGAGCTCTTCCAGGCTCTGGGCGATCTTAAGATGGAGCTCTTGTAACTGCTCCTTGGGGACTTTGGCGTAGAAGGCATCGCGGATGCGGTCATGGACGAATAAAACTTTTCCCCTTTCCATGCTCTTCTCAAGAAGTTGAAGGGAAATACATTCATCGATCAGGGTGATAAGGTTTTCTTCGGATAACTTTGTAAGGTTAATCAGTAATTTTAAAGGGAACTCCCTCCCCACTACCGAGGCGTAAGAAAGCAGGTTCAGTTTCCTGGGTTCCAAAAGGTCTATCCTGCGCAATACTACATCTACGATGTTGGAAGAGATAACTACCTGGCTAAGCTTCTCCTGGTCGATCAACCAATGCCTGTTGGCCTCATCGTAGATAAGGGCTTTTTCTTCAACCAATTGACGGGTGATCTCCAGGGAGAAGAAGGGATTGCCTTTGGATTTATCCAGGATGAATTTAGCCAGGTCACCTAAGCGGTTCTCATCTTCCAACAGCAGTTCAGAGAGGAATTTAGTCAGGCGCTTCTGGTCAAAAAGGACCAGGGGTATCTCTTCTATGGGGTATTGCTTGGATTTAGCTTCCTGGATTATCTTATAGAGCGAGTGGGTCTCGGTGACCTCGTTATCCCGGAAGGTGCCGAGTACAAGAAGGGGGAAGTTCTCGATTTCCGCGGTGATTTCTTCAAGGAGCGATAAAGTGGCTTCATCCGACCATTGCAGGTCATCTAAGTAAAGGACAAAAGGTTCATCCCTGGTGCCGAGGTTGAGAAAAAAACGGGAAGCCACTACAAGGAAACGACGATGTTCCTTTTCAGGATCCAGAGCTACCAGAGGCGGCTGTTTACCAAGGACTTCCTCCATGGCGGGGTTGATCTTAAGGATGATTTCGCCCAACTGGCCCAAGACTTCCTGCATCCGCTTGGCGGTATTTTCTTTTTCCTGAGGTTGAGCCTTTTTATATTTATCGATGTATTCATTCAGGATATCCCGGAAGGGCTGGTAGGGAGTCTTGTTTTCCTGGGAGAAGCAGCGGCCGGAGACCATGGTCCCTTTTTGTTCATAGACATAGGAGCGCATCTCATCGACTAAGCGGGATTTGCCTCGTCCGGCCTCGCCTTTGACTAAAGTAACCTTGCCGGAGCTGACTTTAGTCTTTTCAAAGGCGTCTTTTAGTTTATTGAACTCTTCTTCCCGTCCGATCAGGCGGGTACGGAAGAGAAGTTTTTTTAAACGGTCCTGTTTGCCGATGACAAAAGAAGTGTTACCGGATTTAAAAAGCTCAAAATCTGCGACTAACCCTTTAGCAGTCTGATACCTTGCTTCTGGTTCTTTGGAGAGAAGCTTCAAGACTATCTGCTCCAGGACCTCGGGGATCTGGGGATTAAGTCTTCGGGGTGGAGTCGGGAGCTTAGCCATATGCTGGTGGAGAAGCTCACCGATAGTTGAGCCTTTAAAAGGGGCTTCCCCTGTTAAGAGCTGATAGAAGATTATGCCCAGGGAATAAAGGTCGGAGCGTTCATCCGAGGCCCTTTTCATGATCCCGGACTGCTCAGGTGAGATGTAGGAGAATACTGCCAGGACATCCTGGGGGCTTTTTATCTGGGTATATTCTATAAGATGGGACAGTCCTAAGTCCAAGCCTTTGATCTGAATGCCGCCGGGGTTGGGCTGGATGATCACGTTAGATGGCCTGAGGTCTAAATGCAGAAGGTTCTGATTATGGGCGTATTCCAAGGCGCTGGCGATCTGATAAGCGACCTCTACAGCCTCAAGAGTAGAGAATTTTTTGTTTTCCTGGAAGAACTTTAAGAGCGAACTGCCCTGGACCAGCTCCATAACCAGGTAGTTCTGGCCCTCAAAAGAGCCCAGGTCTAAGATCTGGGCGATATAGGGATGCTTAAAAGCAAAGGTCTGGTTGATCTCTCTTTTGAAGCGGATAAGGTCTTCGGGGCGGCTGGAGGTGATAATGGGCTTTAATACCTTGAGGGCTACTTCCTGGTTGGTCTTGGCATCCAGGGCTTTGTAGGTCGTAGCAAGGACGCCTTCGCAAAGCAGGGATTGGATGGCGTGGCGGTTATTCAGGGTCTGGTGAAGAAGATCCATCTCCTTTTTCTTTACCCCCGGGTTGGATCAATATTCATTATTCCCAGCTTAACTCAAATTCACAACAATCATCGCCGTTGACGCGGCATTTGGTCTCTTTGACATTCAGGTTCTTCGCTCCGGACATCTCCAGGACCTTCGCGAAATAACCCAACAAAACATTACAAAATGCCTTGTGAAAATCCGGAAAATTAGTAACCTTACCCTTTACGAACTTATCATTGGTCTGTTCTATCTCCAGATCGCCGGCATCGTGCAAAGTCCGCCAGGCTAGCCCGGCTTTCCTGATAACGGCGTGCGGGTTACCGACTTCCAGAAAAACCTTATAAAGCCCGGAAAATGTTTCATCCGCCTCAAAGCGGCCGATGTCGCTGCACAAGGCGTAATCCCCCTTGCCGAATAGCTTATCCGTTGTTGCTAAAAGGCTGATATAAGCCTTCATGGGATAGAGAGTAACCGGATTAAGCTTACCCGTGATCACATCCCGGTCCTCGGGAGACATGGCTTCCAGGACTTTCGCGAAACCTTCGTCTTTATAATTTTGCTTGATGTATCCTACCGCGGCAAGAAACGCTATTCCCCTGTAATTACTCATCGCCCACCCCTCCTTATAATATTACCGCCAAAACTATGCGCTAATTATACTCCCTATCGATTACGGAAATCAAGGATTATTAACCGGTTGAACCAAGTGGAGTGATCTTCTTAATTGCGAAAAGGTTTTACATATGATATCGGCTTTTTTAAGATATTTCTCCGGCAGGGAAGTCTCCAGCGCCGCGCAAAAAAGCCCGGCTTTCTTGGCAGCCTCAATGCCCAGAGGCGCGTTTTCTATGACTAGCGCCTCTTCAGGCAATATCTTAAGCCCTTTCAGGGCTTTTAAAAACGGCTCGGGATGGGGCTTGCCGTGAGCGACCTCATCGCCGGTTACGGTAACGTCAAACAGCACGAACAATTCTTTATGTAATATCTTCAGCGCTTCATGCCTGGATGTGCCGGTAACCAGGCCAAGTAAGAACTTTCTTCTTTTTAAATAGCGTAAATACGGACGCGAGCCCTTGACAAACCGGGTCTTAACGATCCGCTTGAACAATATTTCCTTTTTTAATAAAATATCCTTGGCCTGGGCCAGGCTTAATTTTATCCCCCGCTCCTTAGAAAGCTCCATTAAAGTAGAGAGCCCGGGCTGGCCTTCTCTCAGGTAGACGTCGTAGCAATCCACTTTTATCCCGGCTGCTTTAAGCGTCTCCATCCAGGCGTCAAAATGATAGGGCATAGTATTGGTGATAACGCCATCCATATCAAATATCACCGCTTTTACCCTTCGTAACAGCCTGCTCATCGTTCTCCTATTCCCATTTAACCTCATATTCACAGCAATCATCACCCTGACAGCGACACTTGGTTTCCTTAATGCTCACGTTTTTAGCGCCGCAGAGTTCTAAAACCTTGGTAAAGTACCCGGCCAGATCCACGCAAAAAGACTTATGATAATCCGGAAAATCCGTGATCGTCCCCTTGACATATTTATCTCCGGCTTGCTCGATCTTAAGCTCGCCGGCGTCATGCACCATTTTCCAGGCCAGCCCGGCGCGGCTGATTACAAAATACGGATTGGCTATATCCAGGAATATCTTATAAAGCCCGGTAAAGGTATCCCCGGCCTCAAAATATCCTATCTGGCGGCAGATCTCATAATCACCCGCTCCGAAGATCTTATCGGCGGCAACGCTAAAATTTATGAATACCCTCGCCGGATAAAAACTCATCGGATTCAGGCTGCCTCCCGCTATCTGCCTATCCTGCGCCTCCAGCGAATCAAGGACCCTTGCCAGGCCCTCATCCTGGTATTTTTCTCTGATAAATTTTACCGCCGCGATTATGGATGCCCCTCTTAAGTTGCTCATTGTCATCCCCTTTATTTTTTAATGCAGCGCTTATTATAACATGGTATTACCCGGCCCATCCTAAAATTATCTGATCATCGCGGAAGGGCAGATCTGATTATAGGCGCAATAATTGCAGGCCATATAAGACGGCGTGGCCGCGAAATTACGGGCGCGGATACCTGCCGACACTTCCAGGGTCTCCTGCTTAACCTCTTCCAGGCCTTCTTCCTCGACCACATAACTGCCGATCATGCCGGATTCCAGAAAATAAAGCTCAAGCCTTTTAGGAAGCGCCCCGAATATATTCTTATAAGCCAGGGCGTAGAGCTTCAGCTGCATGCTTTCTTTGGCGCGCTTATCCGCGTCTTTTTGCGCGCTGATCTGCGAGGTCTTAAAATCCATTATCACCGCGCCCTCTTTGTCTTCGTCAACCCTGTCAAAACGGCCGGTGATCTTATTATTCTCTAAAATAAAACTGAATTCTTTCTCGATGAATTTAGGCCTGGAATTACGCTTCTTCTCTTCGCCGAAGAACCGCAGCAGCGCCTCCTTGCCCACCCTCAGGCGCTCCTCCTGATGCTTGATATCCAGGAATCCCTGCGGATCGAATGAATCGACAAAGACTTCCAGCAGCCCGCCGGCATCCATCTTTTTTCCCGCTATCTTAAACTGGAAATATTTACTTACCGCCTCGTGCATGGCGCGGCCGTAGATCACGGTATGGTGCTCCATAATGGGAACGCGGAGGATATTGACGTATTTATATTTTAACGGGCAGGTAAGATAATCATCAATATGGTAATAGCTCAAAGATATAAGCTTATCTTCGCTCATGGCCCGGGCTTGCGCCTTAACGGAATCCTTGCGCGGGGCAAAACGTTCGATCGCCTCTAACGCTCCCGTTTTTTTCTTCTTTTCCGAAACAGCTTCTTCGCCCAGCGCCTCAGGGACGAACTGGCTGAGGCGCTTCATCCGTTTACCGCCATAGTCCTCGGCGCTGGTCAGGTACAATTCCTCCCTGGCGCGGGTCATGGCGACATAGAACAGCCGTCGCTCTTCCTGGATATGAAAATCACCCAGAGGAATGATCTCCTTGATCAGGGCATCCGGCACCTCGATGGGCTGTTTCCGGCGCGGCCAGGGGAACCGGCCCTGGACCAGACTGACGATAAATACCACCCTGAATTCCAACCCCTTGGCTTTATGGATGGTCAGGAGGTTAACCGCATCGGTATCCAGGTCAGCCTCCACCGTTGCCGGATCGTCTCCGGCTTCGATCATAAGATTCAGGTATTTTACAAAACTCAAAACCCGGTCCTCTTCCGCAACCAGCTCAAAATCCCGCACGATGTTAAAGAATTTGGCGATATTCTGTATTTTCGCTTCATTCTCGACGTTCTGCTCTGTGGTGAGTTTTTTAAGATACCCGGTATCGGTAAGGAAAGTATAAAGCAGCCGGCCGGTAGTCTCATCCCGCGAAACTTTTAAAAATTTGTCAAGGTCGATCAGGATATTCTTTACCTTATCCCGGAACTCAGCGCTTAATTCGCCCAGTTCATCAATGGTATCGATATTCTGCAGGACCGCATGTAAACTTTTGTTACGGCGCCTGGCGTAATGCGCGCAAAGAGTAAGCGCGGCAAGGTCCAGGCCGTAAACCTCGGAGCTCACTAAATAATAGAGGCTGAGCGAATCAGAAAAAGAAGCTGTCGCGCGCAGGAAATTAATGCAGATCTTGACCTCTTCGCGGGAATACAACCCCTGGTTGCCGCTGAACTGCCAGGGGATATCCTCCATATTCAAAGACTGCAGGAACCCTTCGGCGTCGGAATTGGAACGCACCAGGATGGCAAAATCCCGGTATTTATATTTACCGCTTTTTACCTTATCCTTGATCAGAAGCGCCACGTTATCAGTTTCGGCGGAATAAGTATCATAATGCAGGTGTTGAGGGGGTTTTCCTTCTCCGGATAAACCGATCAGGCGTTTGTTAATATTGGCTTTTATCTCAAAGCGTTCGGGATTGTTCTGCTGTATCAGCCGGTAGGCGCTGTCCAGTATTTTTTGCGATGAACGGTAATTCTGCACGATACTCACCTTCGCGGCATCCGGGAAATCCCTGATGAAACTTAAAAGGTTGGAATACGCCGCTCCGCGGAAACGGTAGATGCACTGGTCGTCATCTCCGGTAACGGTTATATTCTTCTTATCCTGCGCCAGGAGTTTTACCA
>JAQTUY010000149.1 GCA_028707105.1 Candidatus Omnitrophota bacterium
TGGGCAAGGCTTCGACTTCCCATCCTTTACCGGCCGCGTATTGGGTGTACATCCGGTAAAGGTCGGCTACAAACAGGCTTGCTTCCTGCCCGCCGGTGCCGGCGCGGATCTCGATGATTATATTCCTGTCCTGCTCTTCTTTGGGTCCGAATTCCTTATTTATATCCTCAAGGATCTTCTCATTGCCGGCTTTCAGCTCCTTGATCTCTTCCTCAACCAGTCCGGCATACTCCGGATCATTCTTTTCCTTCAGCGATTGCTCTAATGCGGCAATATCCGACCGCTGCTTCTTAAGCTGGCGGTAGAGAAGCGTGGCATTGGAGATCTTCGACAGCTCCTTGGCGTATTTAGTATACAGGTTCGTATCCGAAATAACCTCGGGGCTGCCTACAAGCGTCTCGAGCTCGCTATAACGCTGCTCGATCTTATCTAATTCAGCTTCGGAGATCATTGTTTCAGGTTTTACGCGGCTTTTTTATTATACTTGCGCATAAATTTATCCACACGGCCCGCCGAATCCAGGAACTTCTGCTTACCGGTAAAAAACGGGTGGCATTTAGAACAAACCTCAACCCTGATAGTCGGCTTGGTGGAACGAGTATGAATGGTTTCTCCGCAGGCGCACATTATAGTGCAATCCTGATATTTAGGATGGATCTTGTCTTTCATTTTATTGCTCCTCTCTTTTATTGGTTCATGCTGGCCAGGAATTCTTCGTTAGTCTTGGTCTTTCCCAGCTTCTCTATCAACAACTCCATTGCTTCCACGTTATTCAACTCGTTCAGGACTTTCCTGAGTATCCAGACTTTTTGCAGGACGTCGGGTTTTAAAAGCAGCTCCTCATGGCGGGTATTGGACCTCTTGATCTCGATGGCCGGATATATCCTTCTCTGGAAGAGGTTCCTGTCCAGTTGTAATTCCATATTGCCGGTGCCTTTAAATTCCTCGAAGATGACTTCGTCCATCCTGCTGCCTGTGTCGACCAGGGCGGTGGCAATGATCGTCAAGCTTCCACCCTCCTCTATATCCCTGGCCGCTCCAAAGAACCTCTTGGGCTTCTGCAAAGCGTTGGAATCGATACCGCCGGAGAGCACCTTGCCGCTATGCGGAACGACAGAGTTGTAAGCCCGGGCCAGACGGGTGATACTATCAAGAAGGACGACTACGTCCTTTTTATGCTCGACCAGCCTCTTGGCTTTTTCCATCACTATCTCGGCGACCTGGACGTGCCTCTCGGGCGGCTCATCGAATGTCGAAGATATGACTTCGCCTCTTACGCCTCTCTGCATATCCGTAACCTCTTCCGGGCGCTCGTCAATCAAAAGCACTATTAAGATGACCTCCGGATGATTATGGGTAATGGAATTGGCGATCTTCTGCAGCAATACGGTCTTACCGCTGTACGGCTGGGCTACGATCAATCCGCGCTGCCCTTTCCCTATAGGAGTGAGCAGGTCTATGATGCGCATCGACGCGTCCTTCGGTTCACGCTCAAGCATGAATTTCTCGCGAGGGTATATGGGAGTGAGGTTATCAAACAAGACCTTCTCCTTGGAATCCTCGGGGTTCTCAAAATTTACGGCCTCTACTTTAAGGAGAGCGAAATATTTTTCACCCTCCTTGGGCGGCCTGATCTGCCCGCTTACCGTATCCCCGGTCCTCAGGTCGAATTTCCTTATCTGCGAAGGGGAAATATAGATGTCATCCGGGCAGGGAAGGTAATTATAATTAGGCGACCTTAAAAAACCGAAGCCTTCGGGAAGTATCTCCAATATCCCCTCCCCGAACATCAACCCCTCCTTTTCCGCCTGGGCCTGGAGTATCTTGAATATCAACTCCTGTTTCTTGATCCCGCTTATGCCGTTGACATTCAAGTCCCTGGCAAGCTTATTCAACTCCGTTATCTTCATGTCTTTGAGGTTACGAATATCCAGCTTCTGCTCTTCCATTACTTATCTCCTTTTCTTAACTGCTTCCAAATACTCCCCACTTGTTTTTTTGTTTTTATCTTAGTCCCGTTGTTATCAATGACATAATCCGCTATTTTTATTTTCGCGCTCAGCGGCATCTGGGCTTTTATCCGGGCAAGGATCTGCGCTCTTTCCATGCCGGTCTTGCTTACTACGCGCTTGATCTGCGCCGGCCTGCTTGCCTTGACCACGATAAGCGCGTCCACCAGATCCTTAAGCCCCGCTTCAATAAGCAGCGGAGCGTCAAAAACGGTTATTTTTGAACCGGACTTGCGGATCCTGTCTCTTACCAGCCTGATAACTTCGGGGTGGACAATACTGTTCAATTTATTCAGGAGCTTTTTGTCCCCAAAGACGATACTTCCCAGTTTCTTACGGTTGATCGCGCCGCTTGCCGATAAAACGCGCCTGCCGAATACGGAAACTATTCTTTTATACCCCGGCGTTTTGGACTTGATGACGTTATGGGCGAGCGTGTCCGCGTTAATGACTTCGGCGCCCAGCGCCTTAAAATAACCGGCCACGGTGCTCTTTCCCGTCCCGACACTTCCAGTGATCCCGATTATCATTCTTTATTCTTTAATGCTTGAAGCGAATTTATACATCTCGATGTACTTTTTAGCCGATTCATCCCAGGAGTAATCCAGCTTCAAGTCTCTTGTAACCAGGTCCTGCCATTTCTTTTTATTCCCGTAAGCCAGCATAGCGCGCAACACCGCTTCCATAAGGCCTTCCCTGGTATAGGTGTCAAACACAAATCCGCTGCCGGAATTCTCAAGCGCGTTGTAATCGCTGACAGTATCGGCCAGGCCTCCGGTCTTATGGGCTATAACGGGAGTCCCATACCTGTAACTTATCAACTGCCCCAGGCCGCAAGGCTCATACTTAGAGGGCATCAGGAACAGGTCGCATCCGGCGTATATCCGGTGCGCGAAGGCATCGTCGAATTTAAGGTTTACGGACAGGAAATTCGGACACCTGGCCGCCATTTTTTCCAACATGGTATGATATTTCAAATCACCTGTTCCCAGGATGACAAACTGCATCTCCAGCTGGGACATCCTCTCGATCGCCGCGTCGATAAGGTCAAACCCTTTCTGCTCCGCCAGGCGGCCGACAAATCCGAAAAGCGGCACGTCCTTCTTAACTGCCAGCTTACAATCCTTCTGCAGCGCTTCTTTACAGGCAGCCTTGTTCTCCAATGAAGCCGCGGAGAACTTTTTAGCAAGATACTTATCTTCGGCGGGATCCCAAACATCATTATCGATCCCGTTTAATATCCCGAAAAGGCGTTCTTCGCGTTCTAATAATATCCCCTCCAGCCCGAACCCCTGTTTCGGATCCAATATTTCCTGGCTGTAGGTAGGGCTGACCGTATTTATTACGTCCGAGAATACCAGCCCGCCTTTTAAGATATTGATCCGGTCAAAGAATTCCAGGCCGTTCATGCCGAACAATGACCAATCCAGGCCCAGTTTGGGAAACTCTTCTTTCTTGAAGAGCCCCTGATAGCCGATATTGTGTATCGTGACCACTGATCTTGTTCTTTTGAAGAACGGGTCGTTCTTTAAGGTGGTCTTTAAATATACTGGAACGAGCGAAGTCTGCCAGTCATGACAGTGGATGATATCAGGCTGGAACTTTATTTTTTTCATCAACTCCAGCGCTTTTTTGCAAAAGAACGAAAACCTTTCTAAATTATCCGGATAATCGCCGGTCTTCTCGCCGTAAAGCCCGGGACGGCTGAAATATTTCTCATTTTCTATGAAATATACCTTTATCTTCTTGCCGATCTTGGCTTCATTGCCCGGTTGATTTATTGATTTATATTTGGGCATTATGATGATCACCTCATGCTTGATCTTCTCCAAAGCCATGGGCAAAGCTCCCGCTACATCCGCCAGACCCCCGGTCTTGG
>JAQTUY010000150.1 GCA_028707105.1 Candidatus Omnitrophota bacterium
ACGCTCTTCCGATCTGTTTACTCATTTCTTTCTCCTCCTTTTTTAAATGCTTGGATTTTTATATAAACTAGGTTTTAAGAATATATTTACCTAGATGATTTCTACCTGCCCAAACACTTTGTTCTTTTTTAACATATAACTTGATATTTGTCAAGCATTTTCTTAAATTTTACTCATTTTACCGCCGCCTTGGCTTTTTTAGGTAAAAGCGGGGCTTTAGGACCGAAAGCTATGCTGATAGTTACCTTGTCTCCTTTAGGGACTATGCCGATAATGCAACTTTCCGCTTCCCGCTCAAAATTCATGATGCAATCGCCGTACTCGGTAATGTTCAGCAGGGTCCAGTTATACATAGGCAGCTGCTCTTTATAAAAATTGACTACCTGGTCCAGGCTGGCCTTGCCCTGGTATCTTAACAAGCCTACGCGCATCCCGGAACTTTCAAAGGAGTAGGAATCTTTGGCTAGCATTTTAAATCCGTTCGGCGCAGGCAAATCGGAAAATTTCAGGATTGACTGGGCCTGCAAGGATTGGCTGCTGCCAGGCTGTCCTTTATCGGAAAGCGAAGCGCAGCCCAGGAAGAAAACAGGCAGCAGGCAGCATATAATATATAGGAAAACTCCCTGGCTAAAGATTTTCATCTATCCTCCCCTCTTTTTTAGAAGATCTGTTATATCCCCGTAAATTTTTTCGATCTCTTCCCTGGATATCCCGGCCTGGATACCGATATTGGCTAATTCATCGGGAGAAATAATATCTTCCGGCGCGTGGCTGTCATTGTTCAGGATCAATCTGGCGCCGAATTTTCTGGCTTGTTTGGCTACGTGGCTGTTGGTATCGGCGTGGCCTGACCGGCTGGTCAGCTCAAGAAATATTCCCCTTTTTTTAGCCAGCAGTGTATCTTCATCGCTGATCAAACCCGGATGGGCCAGGATATCGATATCCGCCAAAAGCGCCAGGCGGTTGGTGTCTTTTATCACGGGCTCAGCCGTGGTCTCGCCATGCGCGATAATGATTTTGGCTCCCTGCTTTCGGGCATACCTGGCTAAGGGCTTGAACTGTTCCGGGGGAAGATGGGTTAATTCTATCCCCGGCAATATTTTTATCGCAGATTTCTTCGGCCACCGGCGGCAGAATTCTACTATTGCCTTAACCTCCTGCCGGATATTGCTGTAATCAGCATGGTCCGTAATAGCGATCGCTTTATAGCCGGCTGCCATATAGCGCACCGCTACTTCCGAAGGAAGCAGCTGGCCGTCGCTTAACAACGTATGCGCATGAAGGTTGTAGTTGTACATATTTTAATATGCCCCTGGCAGGAATCGAACCTGCCACACACAGTTTAGGAAACTGTTGCTCTATCCTTATGAGCTACAGGGGCAGTTAGTCATTCTAATGGCCCCGGAACGTAACCAGCGAAAAAACAGGGTAACCTTTTAATTTTTCTTTACCTTTAAGGTCAACCAGCTCAATGACAAAACCGATGCCTTGGATCTTGCCTTTTAGCTTATTGACCAGGCCGGTCACCGCTTGAACTGTGCCGCCGGTAGCCAAAAGGTCGTCAATGATCAGGATCTTCTCTCCCGGTTTGATCGCATCCTCATGGATCTCCAGGGTGTCTGTGCCGTACTCCAGTTCATAAGTGGCCGAGATAGTTTTACAGGGGAGCTTGCCTTTTTTACGCACCGGAACAAAACCCGCGCCGATCTTATGGGCCAGGGCAGCGCCAAAGATAAAGCCCCGGGCTTCCACTCCTACTACTTTATCGATTTTTTTATTTTTGTATTTTTCCGCTAAGAGGTTTACCGTTTTTTTAAAAGCAGCCTTGTCCTGGATCAGGGAAGTGATATCGCGGAAAATGATCCCTGCCTTGGGGAAATCCACGATGTTGCGGATAGCTTTTTCCAGGCCCGAATCGTTTTTTTTGCTCATAGCTCCTCGTTTGTTCCTTCGACAAATTTTCGTATTTTCTTTAAGGCCAGCTCTTCTATCTGGCGGATCCTTTCCCTGGAAACTCCTAATTTCCTGGCTACTTCGGCTAAGGTGTGTGTTTTTTTATCGGCCAGGCCAAAACGCATATCCAGGATCTCCCTCTCCCGGTCAGTCATGATCTCCAGGAGGTTGGCTACCCTTTCCTTGTCCAGAAGGTGTTCAATTTTACTGTCCGGCTGTATTGAGGTTTGGTCCTCGATCAGGTCCGAAACCTTGCCTTCGCTGTCTTCGCCGATCGGCGCTTCCAGCGATGAGGTGGAAGTGGCCATCCAGAAGTTTATCTGGGATATCTTTTCCTTGGGGATCTTTAACTTTTTAGCTATTTCCTCGTCGGTGGGCAGGCGTTTTAACCTTTGGCTCATCCGTTCTTTGGTCTTGCGCCATTTGGCGATGATATCGTTCATATACACCGGCACGCGGATCATCTTGCCTTGTTCGGATATCGAGCGCGTGATCGCCTGCTTGATCCACCAGGCAGCATAGGTTGAAAAACGGAATCCCTTATTGGGATTGAACCTGTCTACCGCTTTCATCAACCCCAGGTTTCCCTCCTCGATCAGGTCCAGAAAGGGCGTCCCCAGGCGCATATATCTTTTGGCAATGTTGATCACCAGGCGCAGGTTGGCCTGGATCATTGCTTTGCGCGCCTGCTCATCACCTTTTTTGATTCTTCGGCTTAAAGAGATCTCTTCGCTGGCAGTCAGCAAAGGAATATTGCGGATCTCTTTAAGATATGTCTTTAATGCTTCCATATTGTGTCCTTACTATTTCTTCTTATCTCTTAATACTGCCTGGGCTGCCGCTAATTTGGCGATCGGAACGCGAAAGGGCGAACAGCTGACATAATCCATTCCTACCCGGTGGCAAAACTCCACTGATTTTGGTTCGCCGCCATGCTCTCCGCAAATACCGACTTCCAGGTCTTTACGGGTTTTTCTTCCTTTTTCAATGGCGATCTTGATCAGCTGGCCGATGCCTTCCTGGTCAATGCTCTGGAAAGGATCTTCCGGCAGTATGCCTTTTTTGATATACTCCGGGACAAAAGCCCCTATATCGTCGCGGGAGAATCCAAAACCCATCTGGGTAAGATCATTGGTTCCGAATGAAAAGAACTGCGCCACAGTGGCGATCTTATCGGCCATTAATGCTGCGCGCGGGATCTCGATCATCGTTCCAAACATATGTTTGATTGTTTTAAGATTATATTTTTTCAAAGTCTCTCCGTAAACCGCCTTGGCTATTAACAGCTGGTCATCCAGCTCTTTTTCGTCGCAGACCACCGGGATCATGATCTCCGGGTAAGGTTTTTTACCTTCCTGGATCAATTCGGCTGCGGATTCAAAGATAGCCCGGATTTGCATGGCACTTATCTCAGGATAGGTTACGCCTAAACGTACGCCGCGATGGCCCATCATGGGATTAGATTCATGCAGATTTTCGGCGCGCCGGGAAAGTTCTTCCATGCTGATATTCAATTCCCGGGCCAGCTCTTCTAATTTTGCCTGCTCGCGGGGGACAAATTCATGCAGGGGCGGGTCAAGCAGGCGGATGACTACCGGATAGCCGTCCATTGCCGCTAAGGTCCCCTTGATATCTTTTTTGACATACGGAAATAATTCTTCCGTGGCTTTTTTTCTTTCATCCGGAGTCTTGGAGATGATCATCTTACGCAGGATAAATAGCGGTTCATCCGCTCCTTTTCCGTAGAACATATGTTCGGTCCTGAATAACCCGATGCCTTCGGCTCCGAATTGGCGCGCTTTGGCGGCATCTTCCGGGGTTTCGGCGTTGGTGCGGATACCCAGTTTTTTAATACTGCCGCAGACCTTCAGGAAATTCATCAGCATCGTATTTTCTTCGGAGGCGTCCATCATCGGAAGCTTTCCTT
>JAQTUY010000151.1 GCA_028707105.1 Candidatus Omnitrophota bacterium
TATATCCCAGCCTTAAACGCCTCTGCAGGATGGACACCGACGCCTGGCCGGTCTCCATGATCACCCTTACCGATTCCTCATACATATCGTCTTTTTCCGCGTTAACGGCGGCTCCGGCCCTGCCTTCTTTAACGATCTCTTCGTCATAGGCCGGCGCAAGGCCCTGGCTCTTGATAAATTCCACCACTCTATCGATCTCTTTATCCCCGATCAGGCTGCCTTGCGCCCTGGTCGGCTTGGAATCCCCGGGCTGGATAAAAAGCATATCCCCCCTGCCCAACAGTTTATCCGCGCCGTTCATATCCAGGACCGTGCGCGAATCAACCTTGGAAGCGACCTTAAATGATACGCGCGCGGGAAAATTCGCTTTGATGACCCCGGTAATAACATCTACTGACGGACGCTGGGTCGCCAGGATAAGATGAATACCTACCGCGCGGGACAACTGAGCCAGGCGCGTAATAGCGCTTTCAACCTGGTCCCTGGCAACGACCATAAGATCCGCCAATTCATCGATTATAACTACGATATAAGGAAGTTTCGGTTCCACTTTCTCGTTATACCCCGTTATATTCCTGACCCCCTCCTTGGCGAGAAGCTTGTAACGCTCTTCCATTTCGCTGACTACCCAGCCTAATGCATTGGATACTTTCTTAACGTCCGTGACTACAGGGCATAAAAGATGCGGCAGCCCGTTGAAAGTGGCAAGCTCCACCATCTTGGGGTCAACCATCAGGAATTTTACCTCATCGGGATGCGCCCTTAAAAGTATGGAAAGGATTAGACAGTTGACGCAAACGGTCTTGCCGGAACCGGTAGTACCGGCGATAAGCAAATGCGGCATCTCATCCAGAGCCGCGAATACGGATTTACCGGTAATATCTTTCCCTAAAGCCAGCGTCAATTTAGAATCGGATTTCTGGAATTCCGGGGAGGCGACTATTTCTTTAAAATAAACCACGCTGCTGTGGGTATTAGGTACCTCGACACCGACCCTCCCCTTGCCGGGAATGGGAGCGACAATCCTCACCGATTGGGCCTTCATCGCCAGAGCGATATCGTCGCTTAGCGTAACGATCCGGTTTACCTTAACGCCCGGAGCAGGCTCTAATTCATAACGGGTGATCACTGGCCCGCGCTCGATATCAGTCACTTTAACGGCAATACCGAAATCCGCCAGCGTATCCTCAAGTATGCGGGCGTTGGCGTTCAAGTCCTCCTTGATCTGTCTCTCCGCCAGGGGCGGGGGCGAATCCAACAATTCGATAGAAGGAAGCTGGTAATCTCCGATCTTTGAGTCCTGCGGCTTTATCTTGGACGCGGGCTCTTTAGGCTGCTCCTGGGTCTTTATCTGTATCTTGGGCTTGACGGCCTTAGGCTCGCCGGCAAGAGGTTTAACCGGTTCGGGAAAATTCGGCTTTTTTTCTTCCTTCCTCATAGCCGGGGCCGGAGAAATATTGATAGCTTTTTTACGTTTCTTAAGGCCTTTGGCCAGACCGCTAAAGAATTCGCCTATCTGGACAAGGCTGAATACCGATTTTGCGCGGCGCATAACACCCGTGAAAGCCGCCGACAATAAAAGTTCGGTCACCAGCGTAAAAGAAAGTATCGCCAAGGTCAAAAATATAATGTAAGCCCCCAGCTGGCCAAAATAGGTCACCACGTATTTACTAAGCAGGAATCCGGTAATGCCGCCGTAAGAAAACTGTACAACTTCGGCTGTCGAGCTAAGCATGGCAAAAAGAGAACTTGCTGATATGAGGAGGATGAGAAATCCGATAAAGGCGGGGATACGAAATTCGAATTTTTCCTGGTGGAAATACCTGACTCCCTGCCAGAGTATGACGACAGGGATGATATAAGCGGACCATCCGATCAAAAAAAGAAGCGCGCCGGAAAGGTACGCGCCGAAACCACGAATAAGATTTTTTGCGGGGATATTGGGATTAGAGGTGTAGAAACTTAAATCTTCCCTATGAAAAGATATCAAACTCGCCAAGATAATCAGGCCCGCGGCGAATACAATAACACCCTTTATCTCGTTTATCCGTCTTTCTCTCACTTGATCCGGGTTTTTTAATGGAGACGGTCCTATTTTTTAAAAAATAGGACCGTCTCCTGATTGAGAATCTATGAAGCAGCTTCGGCCTGTTTCTTGCTTAAGTTGATCCTGCCCATCTCGTCAATGCCGATGACCTTTACCTTGACCTCATCTCCGATCTTGACTACGGATTCCACGTCTTTAACGAACTTATCAGCCAATTCCGAAACGTGGATAAGCCCTTCTTTGCCCGGAGCTATCTCGCAAAACGCCCCGAAAGGCATGATGCGTTTTATCTTGCCCGGGTATATCCTGCCCACCTCGACCTCATCGGTGATCGCTTTGATCATGCTGATAGCTTTATTAGCCGCTTCAGAATCGGTAGACGCTATCAACACGCTGCCGTCTTCCTCCACGTCTATCTTAACCCCAGTAGCGGCGATGATCGACTTGATCGTCTTTCCGCCCGGGCCGATAAGCGCGCCGATCTTCTCGGTGCTTATCTTCAAAACCTCGATGCGCGGGGCATAAGCCGATAACGACTGACGAGGAGCCGGCAGAGCAGCCTGTATCTTATCTAAAATAAAGAAACGGCCCTCATGAGCCTGCGCGATTATCTTTTTCATCAGGTCCAGGGATATACCGTCGATCTTTAAATCCATCTGCACCGCGGTAACACCCTGCTTGGTGCCGGCTACTTTAAAATCCATATCTCCGAAATGATCCTCTAAGCCCGCGATATCGGTCAGGACTATGCTTTTATCGCCCTCTTTGATAAGCCCCATCGCTACTCCCGCGACAGCATCCTTTATCGGGACTCCCGCGTCCATCAAGGAAAGAGTGGCCGCGCAGACCGTAGCCATGCTGGAGGAACCATTGGACTCCAGTATCTCGGAAACCACCCTTACAGTATAAGGGAATTTATCTTTTTTAGGCATGACCGCGTAGAACGCTTTTTCGGCCAAAGCTCCATGGCCTATTTCACGCCGTCCGGGGCCGCGTACGGGACCGGTCTCGCCAACGCTAAAAGGCGGAAAATTATAATGCAACATAAAAGACTTGTTGGTTTCGCCCTCTAAAGCCTCGATAAGCTGTTCATCATCTCCGGTACCAAGAGTAGTAACAGCTAAACTCTGGGTCTCACCGCGGGTAAACACGCTGGAGCCATGAGTACGGGGCAGGACCGCGACTTCACAGGTGATGGGCCGGATCTCGGTCGGCTTTCTGCCGTCCGCCCTGACGCCTTTTTCCAAAATATAGCCCCTGACCTGTTTTTTCTCGATCTCCACAAGAGCGGAATTCACATCCTTGGCGACACAACCCTCAGATGCGAACTTCTCCTGTAGTTCCTTCGAGAGAAGATGGACTGCCTCTTCACGCTCTTCTTTCCTGCTTAATTTATAGACTTGCGCCAGCTTCTCAAGAGAAGCATCCTCGACTTTCTTGACTAAAGCGGCGTCTAATATCTTATATTCAATATTTAATTTTGGTTTGCCGAACTTAGCGACAAACTCCTTCTGGAACTTAATGATGCTTTCCAGAGCCTCATATCCGAACTCAACCGCCTTGACATATACTTCTTCGGGCAGCTCTTGAGCTTTAGATTCGAGCATGACGATGCCTGTTTCATTACGCACAATGACCACATCGAGGTCTGATTTCTCTAATTCCGCGTATGTGGGATTGATGATAAAATTGTTATCTATCCTCCCTACTCGGCAGGCGGCCACAGGGCCGTTAAAAGGAATATCCGATATGCCCAGCGCGATCGACGCGCCGTTCACGGCAATGACATCCGGGTCATTTTCCCCGTCACTGGATAAAA